>NZ_AUTP01000186.1:0-29704 GCF_000498075.1 Pseudoalteromonas sp. TAB23 | reverse complement strand
AAGCCAGTACTTGTATCTACATGTGCATCGGCGTGGTGTACACGGTGCAAACGCCATAAAATAGGCACTTGATGAAATAATCTATGCTGCCAATAAATTAATATATCGAGTAAAAGTATGCTCAATATAATAATTAAACTGCTTGGTAGGGCTATTTGATTAAATAAGCCAATGCCGTGCTCTTGAGTGTAAAGTGCAACAGCGGTTAACCCAATAGGGACCACTAAGCGCGCAATAACTGATGAAGCAAACACTAACCCAAAATTAGCAAACCAACGTGTACTGCTTTTAATAGGTGCTTGGCGAGCAGGCTTTTGCCATTCAAGCAGCATCATTATAATTAAAATGCTAAAAAAGCTGCCGAGTCGCCACCATACTTCATTAGTCATTTATTACCTCAGAATTTGCACTGCTAGGCATGTTTTCAGCTGCTTTGTTAGCATCGGCTTCTTGTTGCTTAAGCGTGTGATAACCGCCATGTATACGGGTAAAAATAGTTATGCCACACGCAATAGCAAAAATGCTCGCCATAACCGCAAAGTGCTGCGGCCAAATACAAAATGCAATAAATAGCGCTATTGTTTCAGTGCCTTCGGTTAAGCCGTTTAAGTAGTAAAAGCTTTTGTATTTAAATTGCGGTTTTTCGAGTTTAAATTTTTCGGCGGCAATCGCAAAAGCTAAAAAGCTTGAGCCCGTACCAATAAAAGTGGCAAGTAATAACGATCCCGCTATCGCGTTTTGCTCAGGGTTTGCCAAAATAAAGCCAAGCGGAATAGCCGCGTAAAATAAAAAGTCGAGTGTGATATCTAAAAAGCCACCCGCGCTTGAACTTTGGTTTGCATAGCGTGCTAATGCGCCATCAAGTCCATCTAAAATTCGATTTAAAGCAATGGCAACTAATGCGCCGTACCACATTTCAAACGCCAGTAATGGCACGGCTAATAAGCCAACTAAAAAGCCTACAACAGTGAGCTGATCGGCAGTTATGCCGCGTTTATGCATAAGCATAACCACAGGTGTTAAAAGTGGCTTAATTACAGGGGTGATAAATTTGTCTAGCATGTTTGTTACCTTATGCGTATTAAAGCCACGAATTAAAGTGCGCTATTTAAAGTAATGAGTTTGCCATTTGCAGCGTCGGCGTCGCTATGGTCATGAGTTACCATAATTGCAGGTAGCTTATGATCGCGTATTTGGCTAAACACGAGTTCGCGTGTATCAACACGCAATTGGGTGTCGAGTTTGCTAAAGGGTTCGTCGAGTAAAATGGCTTTAGGTTCGCTCAGCAGCATACGTAATAATGCAACACGGGCTTGTTGCCCGCCCGATAAGTTATCGGGATGACGATTGCCCATATCTTTAAGACCTACTTGCTCAAGTGCATGTTCTATTTTTTCAAGACGTTGTTTTTTATTACCTTTGGGCATTGCAAAGGCAATGTTACCAGCAACAGTTAAATGCGAAAACAATAAAGCGTCTTGATAAAGCACTCCAATATGGCGTAAGTGTGGAGGGGTGTTATCGATATTTTGACCATTAAGCCACACCTCTCCATTGGCCTTAAAGCTACTTGGTAAAGTACCCGTAAGCCAATTTAATAAGCTTGATTTACCACTGCCCGATGGGCCCATAATAGTCAGAATTTCACCGCCATTAACTTGCTCGTTTAAGCTAAGTAGCAACTCATTTTGGCGATAAAGCTGACAATTTTTAATCTGTAACGATGACTGCATTAAAAAACCTTAACCCTGATAGTGTTAAACATGGGTGCTTTAAATATGTGCACTTTTAAACTTGCGTACTTTTAAACACGTGCACTTTTGAAAAAATATTTAGGTAAACCCCATGCCAGTATAAATCCAATAAGTGGCAACGCCATTTGCATAATAGCGTACACGGCACTGGTGCGTCTGCTTGCGCCATTGGCAAGCGTAACAGCTTCGGTTGTTATTGTGGCTATGNGCCCGCCGCCAGCTAAAAGCGTGGGGAGGTATTGTCCAAAACTAATTGCTAAGCCCAGTGCGGCTGCAATTAAAATAGGGGCAAACAACTGAGGTAGTTTTACTTTAAAAAACACCTTGCATGGCGCTGCGCCTAGACTTGCTGCAACATGAGCAAAACGAGGATCTAAGCGCCTATAGCTGCTCGCAAGTGACAAAAACACATAAGGCAACACAAACAGTAAATGAGTAAGTACTACATTAAAAAATGCAGCTTGGTTATTTACCAATTGTTGTATCCATACTAGCCCAAACAAAAAGGCAATACTGGGTACTAATAACGGTAAGTAAATAATTAAACTGGTAAAACGAGAAATAGGTTTGTCACTCAACTGCTCTGATTCTAAACACAATAAAGTAAGAATAATGGCAAATAGTGTGGTTACTAAACCGATTGCTAGCGTATTAAAAAGCGGGCTGCCCATTTGCATTAGCGCACTTTTAAAATGCAGTAGCGTAAATTGCTCAGGCATTGCATCTGGAAAACGCCAAAAACCTGCAACCGACCACATAACTAGACCAATAAGTGACAACAGTATAAAGCTAATTACTAATGTGGTGAGTACTACCGTTATTTTTTGCCAATAAAATCCACCGTATTCGCGCACCCCATTAGTGAGCGAGTCGCTAAATAATACTTTTACGGCTTTTTCTCCGCCAAGCCAAAGCGCTAATAACCCGCCTGTAACAGCCAGTTGTAATAAAGCACCTGCTGAGGCTTTAATACGCAGGTTTAAATCAACATCGTTAAACCAATGCATTATTGCAACGGCCAACGTGGGTGGTGTATTTGGGCCTAATATAAGAGGCATTTCTACACTTGCGCTTGCATAGGCAAGCACTGCTAAAAGGGGTAAGCGCAGCAGCGGATAAAGACTTGGCAGTATTACTTTAAAAAAGGCGGTCATTGGACAATAACCTAAGTTAAGCGCAACCTTATGTTGTTGGCGTAATTTTTTGCCAAGCTCAGGTTGCGCCAATACGCCCAGTGCCATTAATAATAAAAAGGGAAGCTCTTTTAGTGTTAAGCCTAAAATAATACTAATACCGAACGAATCATGCGGAAACATGCCGTTTGGCGCAAGTTCCCAGCCGCTTAACCAAGGCGACGCTAAGCGTGAAATCATACCTGAAGGGGCAATTAAAAACCCTACTGCAATAGCCGCGGCGGCATGAGGTATCACTAATATAGGGCTCAATAAACGCTGAATTCGGTTAAGCCACGGGCTATTAAAAAACGCAGCTAAAATCATTAAGGTAATGATAAATGCAAGCAGAGTACTTATTAAGCCCGTTGCAACGCTTAAGGTAACCATTTGAGTAAGGCCAGGTGTTTGCCAAAGGGCATTAAAACCTTGCAAGCTAAACGTTGTTTGCTCAAGTACGGGCGCATAACCAAAGGCAGGCAGCAATACGCTAATTAAGCCACCAAGTACGGGTAGTATAAGTAAAGCGAGTAAAAATCGCGGGCTAAATTTTACAATGCGCGTAAACATATCGGTGCTGCACTGCGTTGTTGCTTTGGTATTTACTGGTACACTTTTTGAAATAACGCTCATTGGCTTACTCCATAACGGGTTTGCCAACCTTGCATAATGGCGTTTACCCAGCTTGGATGAGGTTCGCTCAATGTGCGTTTAATACTGTTTAAAGGCAGTGCACTTGGATGCGGTTTAGCTGTTTTAAATAAGGCTTGCTGTTCAGGCGTTAACGTTGATTGAATAAGTACGCTTTTATCGCCCCATATATGCGCTTTTTGCTTTTGAGCTTGCGCTTCAGGGCTGAGTAAAAAATTAGCCACTAATTGCGCACTTTGCTGGTGGCTTGCATTGTAAGGGATTGCCACAAAATGGGTATTACTTAAACTGCCATCACTCATTGCGTAACTGCGAATGCTGTTTGGTAAATCATAGCGTTTTACAGCTGCCGGTACTTCAGGTGCTGAAAAAGTAAAGGCTAAACTCAACTCTGTATCGTCCACAAGGCGGCGCATTTGAGCACCACTTTGCATAAAATGAGTGCCACCACGCCAAAGAGTTGGGTGTAGTTTATCTAAAAAGTCCCACAGTGAGTTTAACACTTGCGCTGTATTTTTAGTTGTAGCTGGTTGGTTTAGCTGCGCTTTAATATTTTCGCTGCTTTGCTGATGCAGTACAACTAAGGCGTATTTTAAAAAGCTCATACCTAAAAAGTCAGGCGGCTTTGGGTAACTAAAGCGACCAGGGTTTTGCGCGCTCCAGTTTAATAATTCGTTTAATGTCGTCGGCAATTTATTGTTTGCCTTACCATTTATTGCAATGCTGTCGTAATAAAACGTAAGTGACGCTTGCCCCCATGGAGCCTCCATCCCATTGGTAGGTAAACCAAAATCAAATGTTACAGCAGGGTTATTAGCCGGATCGGTTAATGCAAAGTAGGGAAGTTTACTCGCCCATTGCTTTAAAAGCAGAGAGTGCTCACTCATGGTGGCAAAGTTAGCCCCGTTGATCCACATTAAATCTACGCTGCCTTGGTTGTTATTGTTTGCTGATTTTTCGGCAAGTACACGACTTACTGCTTCGCTGGTGTCACTTAATTTTACATGCACTAAGTTAATGTTGTACTTAGTTTTAACTTGCTGCGCTGCCCATTGAATATAAGCATTTATTTGCGCGTCGCCGCCCCATGCATAAAAGTATACATCTTGATTGCTACCAAGTGTTTGAATTTGTTGCCAGCGAGATCCCTGTTGTGTGTTAATTACTAAATTACTTTTACTATTTGAGTTAATAACGGTATTAGCAAACGCGGTGCTCGAAAAAGCAGCTAAATTTGCGATTGTACAAACGCAAAACGCGACACAGCAAAAGCTGTATCGCGCCTGTGTTTGCCAAAACTTAATGGCGAACATTTAAATCCCAGTTATAGTCTAAAAATTTAACTTTCATGTCATCATTTTTAAGTGCTTTTTGCTGAGCGGGTATCAGTTTAAGTGCATCGCTGTATTGCAAGAAAAACTGCTGTAGCGTGTTTGTACCTCTAAAGCCTTTTTCAAAGTCGTCGCCGTACCACTTAAATATTGAAGACACGCTTAGCGTATTTTCTTGAGCCATATTACGTGTCATATCTGATAAAAAGCGCACCGTTTGCTCTTGCAATTGGCTTTCTAAATCAGTGGCTGTATACGCTTCTTCTCGAAGCGCTGGGCAACCAATACTCGCGCAATTTACTGCAAAGTGAATGCGTGGGTCGTTGTATTTACCGCTGCCACGTATTAAACCATGCTCTATACCATCAAGGCTGCGAGTTTTGCCAAGTAATGGCACAAACTCTTTACTCCATGGTGAGCTAAAAAAGCTTCCTAAGTCTTTAATTGACTTGAGATCAGGGTACTTAGTTAAAATAAGCTCAACAGTCCACGCATTATAAGCATTGATTAAAAAAGCGAGTTGCTTAGGCTTTTCCCATGCGTCAAATTCGCTTTGCGTTACAGCCGTTAACGAATCTAAATACGTTTTTAGCTGTGCATGCTCACGTTTTATAGCAGCGTAATCAACCTCAGTACTGTGATTATGGTTAATAGCAACAACATGCTTATTTAACAATGCATTCCAGCTATCGTGCATGTTTTGGGCTTGGGCCGAAAATGACGTTGCAAACGATGTTACAACTAAAGCCGAACCAAGTAGCAATGCTTTTAGAGGTGTTTTAAACATAATTAACCTCGACGCCAAGTGTGGTATTTTTCAAGCAAGTTAAGCACTTTTTCAGGTGCATGAGCGCGTTTCCACTCACCTGCTGCGTATTTGTTACCTTCAGCCCAAGTAGGGTAGCTGTGTATAGTACCGAGTATTTTGTTAAGACCTAAGCCGTGTTTCATTGCCAGTACAAACTCAGCAATCAAATCGCCAGCGTGTTCAGACACCACAGTAACACCGAGTATTTTGTCTTTGCCTTTGGGTGTAATCACTTTAATAAAGCCTTTTGTAGCGCTGTCGGTAATTGCACGGTCTAGCTCTTCAAATTCAAAGCGAGTAATTTCGTAATCTATGCCTTTGTCTTTTGCGTCTTGCTCGTTTAAGCCAACACGTGCTACTTCTGGGTCAATAAATGTAGTCCACGGAATAACACGGTAATCTACTTTAAACTTTTTAAGGTGACCAAATAAGCCATTTACAGCTGCGTACCAACCCTGATGGGCTGCCACGTGTGTAAATTGGTATGGACCTACAATATCGCCTGCTGCAAAAATATTAGGGTACAGTGTTTCAAGGTACTCGTTAGTTACTACTGTGCGGTTTGTTTCTATGCCTAGCTCTTCAAGACCGTAACCTTTAAGGCGCGCACTTCTACCAACGGCACATAATAGCTCGTCATATTCAATATCTATTTCTTTGTCGTTATGTTTAACAACAATATATTTTTTACCATCGCGTGTTTCACAACGAAGTGCTTGGTGCGATGTTAAAATATTAACGCCACTTTCGGTTAACGCTTCGTGAGCAAAAGTAGACACTTCAAGGTCTTCTTTGATCATGATGCGTTCGCTCATTTCAATTTGCGTAACACTTGAACCTAAACGTGCAAAGCTTTGTGCTAATTCGCTACCAATTGGACCGCCACCTAGTACTACAAGTTTTTTAGGTGCCTCATCTAGCTCTGCAAATTTATTCCACAATGTATCGCTTGTTACATAGCCTGTTTCTTCAATACCAGGTAGTGGCGGTACAAATGGGCGTGCGCCAGTGGCAATCACAATAGTACGGGCAGTGAGTGTTTGCGTGCCGCCATCGTTAAGTTTAATTTCTACAGTCCACGGGTCGATTAATTTACCGTAACCTTTTACAACATCTACGCCTAAGTCGGTGTAACGCTCAACACTGTCGTGTGGTGCTACATCGGCAATTACTTTGTGTACACGTGCCATTACTTTTTTGAACGAAAACTGTGGTGTTGCGTTTTCTAGACCGTAGTTTTCACCGTGGCGAATTTGCTCTGCAATTTTAGCGCTTTTAATAACTGCTTTACTTGGAACACAACCGTAGTTTAAACAGTCGCCGCCCATTTCGCCGGCTTCAATAAGGGTTACTTTTGCTTTAACAGCAGCGGCTATATAACTTGTTACCAAACCACCTGCGCCTGCACCAATAACAATCATGTTACGGTCGAATTTTTTAGGCTTAGTGTAGTTTTTGTATACGCGACGTTTTTTAAACACGTTTAAGATTCCTTTAGCAATGAATGGGAAAATGCCCAATAAAGCGAATGATAAGATTAAGTTGAATGATAAAATTCCAGATAAGCTCTCTATTTGCGCCAGTTGCGTACCTGCGTTAACAAATACAAATGTACCGGCTAGCATACCTGCTTGGCTTACCCAGTAATAAGTCCATGACTTTATTGAGGTAACACCCATTAGTAAATTGATTAAAAAGAACGGAAACACCGGCACTAAACGAAGGGTAAATAAGTAAAATCCACCTTCTTTTTCAACGCCTGCATCAATTGCGGCTAAGCGCTCAGGAAAACGTTGTTTAATAGTGTCGCGTAGTAAGTAACGCGATACTAAAAAGGCAAGTGTTGCGCCAATAGTTGAGGCAAAAGATGCAACCAATAAGCCTTCAACTAAGCCAAATAATGCACCTGCTGCAAGTGTCAAAATAGCCGCGCCCGGTAACGAGAGAGCTGTTACTACTACGTACAGTAAAAAGAACCCACCAATAACCAACAACGGTGACTGCTCTTTGTAATCGCTAAACTGATCCATTGACCCTTTTAAGCCATCAAGCGTAAGTAGTTGGTGTAAGTCAAAATGAAAGAACAGGCCGACGGCGGCCGCTGCAATCAATAATAAAAATATTTTTTTAATCATGTTCTCTCTCTTAAAAACTATGCGTAAGGGTTAGCTTGGCGTTAATTGGCAACTCAGGAAAAGCTAAAGTTGCACCAAAGTAACCGCCTTCAAATACTGGGCGCCAGTTTTTTTGATTCGTTACGTTGTTCACATCTAATCGTAACTTGGTACTAGGCGTAAAAGCATAGCTAGTATTTACGTTTAGTGTGTACTGATCACGAATTTTTACTGTCGCCAAAAAGTCTAATGGGTAACTCTTTGTATATAGACCTGAAAAACCCGTTTGCCATTTCGAATTAATTGAATAATTTCCGTTAAAGCTGAACGATTGCTCAGGAATGCCCTGTACACGGGTGTTTGAAGGTGCAAAAGCGGTAAAGCTAGGTGCGCCAACACTGGTACCTTCAATAATATCTGGACGTGAGTTGTCAAATGCATCAGCGACTTGTGCTGAATCTTGGCTACTTGCAGAATTATCGTAGCGAGCATCTATATAGCTGTAGCCAGCACTTAGCCAATAAGGGTAAGCATCATAAAATACTTGGCTTTCAAAGCCGGTAGTACGAATGCCGGTATTGCTACCATCGCGATTACGTAAACTACGACGTTGGCTAAACACCGCACCATCGGCGTACCAATCACTGTCGGTTGGTGCGTATTTCAAACCAAATTCAACTAAGGTATTTTCGGTTGAAAAGTTTTGTGCGCTAATCGTGTTGTCGCCACCAAGAGACGTGCCGCCAGNAGCCATGCTATTTGATGTGGCTTCGTTGTAACTTGCTGCACCATAAGTGGTGTAATCACCGTTTAATCGGTAGTTAAAGCTTACTTGCCCAGAATGTAGCTTATCGTTAATGCTATCGCGAGCTGCAATTTCACCCTCTGGTGCTATTGGGTCGTGCGCGTCTACGTCATAAAAATCAATGCGGTAGCCAACACTTGTATGAAACTTATCTGTCCAATCAGAATCTTGCTGAATAGCAAAACCTGTTTGCCATGAACGCGAATCGGTAGTGTCTGATAAGTTAAAGTCGCCACTGCCGTCATTATTAATATCATATTGACCACCAGGGGATACAAATACACCTGAGCTAATTTCAATTAAACGTGCTTGTTGTGCATCAGTTAAAGGAATGCGGCGGTTTGAAAGTGGGCCAGTTAAATCAATAGGTAAGTCGGCTTCTGTTGTAAATTGGCTGTAGCCTAATACGCGGTTATAACGCACATCAAATGCAAAAATTGTTTGCTGGTCGCTATTCCAAAGATAGGTAAGCTCGGTACGGTTTTGCGCGGTATCGGCACCATCTATAATTTCAACAAAGCTATTTTGTGCAATTTCTTCGCGTTGTAAGTGCTGAAAATACGTAATGTTTTTTATTGATGCGTTGTTGGAAAGTTCACGCTTATAAATGCTGTGTAGTAAATAAGTAGTGGCTTCGTTTTGATTATCAGGATCGGTAAGTACTGTACTACGGTCTATTTTTACTTGCCCAGTTGGTGAGATTATTGAACCTGCTGCCGGTACAGTACTGCCGTTTGCTTGCACGCCTTGGCCGGTAATATAAAGGCCATTATCTATTAGCGCTTGAGTAGGGCGGTTAATACCTGCGTTATCGGTAAATTCAACTTGGTATAACTCAAAGTTAATATCCCAGCTGCTCTTGTCATCGGGTAATACGCGTAATGATGCAAATAAGCTGTCGCTCTTTGTGCCTGAAAAGTCGTAGTAGCTGCCGTTATCTATGTGTTCAGCGCTTACTCTAAAGCCTACTTTGTCTTTTACAATGGGTGCACTGTAATCCACTAAAACACTGTACTGATCCCATCGACCTGCAGATACCGTTGCTTTGCCTTTACTTTCGTCAGTTGATGCTTTTTTAGAATGTAAGTTTACAAAACCACCGTTGCGTTGGCTTGAGCCAAATAATACCGGCGGCGCGCCTTTTACCACGTCTATCTGTTCTATAGAGTTGAACGATAAGGGCACACCAAAGCCGTTATTACCGGCTTGTCGGCGTGTGCCATCTTGAAAAAGCTCACCTAATTGCCCACGAATAGTAGGTAAACTAGGTGCGCCAAAACCACTGGCTGAATAGGTATTAGGGCTTACTGCGAGCACGTCTTGTAAAGTCGTAATATTGAGTTGCTCTATTAACTCGCTTGAAATTGGTGTGACTGAGCGGGCTATATCTTGTAGGGCTAAGTTGTCGCCAAAAGGGCCGTCTACAGTGGCGTTTTTAACCGAAAGACCTTGAGATTTAATAGCTTGGCCTGCCACCTCAATGCGCTCTATTGCGCCATCTTTTGTTGTTTTTGATTCTTCGGCTGCAAAAGCATTAAGTGGTGTATTTAATATAGTGGCTAGGGAAAGTGCTAAATATGCGTGTTTCAAACGTTTTCTCTCTACGGTTAAAATGTTGTTGGCGATAAAGACCGAAAGGATTAAAAATAAATTTCAGTAAAATTTCGATTCTTTTTGTTTTTTAGAACATAACAAAACAGATGTATTATAAAGGTGGTAATTAAGTACTATAGTTTTATCAGTCGATAAAATATCAATAGAGCGATTGTATTAGAGTGAATGTAAATATTTGCTTTTAATGGGCTTTTTAAATTATAGACTACTTTTCACCTGCTAACATTTTAAAGTTGTTAACTTTTACGCAGCATTTTTTAATTCCTAAAATAAGCTTCACTTTTATTACTACAAAGCTTAATTACTTTTTTAGTTAAAATAATTAAATTTTTTTGAAATAAAAAATAACTTATACGGTCTAGGTTACTTCAACGTTTATTAATATTCATTTAAGGAAATTTTATGACAGGTTCAATGAGTTCTGATGTGCAAAACCGTTTGCAATGGTCACTTTTATCTTTGCGTTTAGGCGTATTTATTGTAATGGTTATGTGGACGTTCGATAAATTCGTAAACCCTGGTCATAGCGCACGTATTTTCGAACATTTTTACGGTATTAGTGGCTCATCTGACATAGTTGCTTATGTTATCGGTGCTCTACAACTTGTATTAGTATTGGCATTTTTAGCGGGTATTAAAAAGCGTATAACTTACGGTATCATTTTTGTAATGCATGGCTTATCAACGCTTTCTTCGTACAACCAGTATATAGATGGCTTTAATAACTTATTATTCTTCACTGCATGGCCAATGTGGGCTGCGTGTTTCGCACTTTACTTGTTACGCGACCAAGACGTGAAATTTACTGTAAAGTAATAAAGTACATGCAAAAAAATTGGTTATAAGCCATAAGGCTTATAACCAATAAGTACACAGGGAGTGCGGAAGTCGGTTTATACGTTAATGCATAGCGTCGTTGTATTGCTTTGCTAAGCTTTGTTTTTGCCCTTCGGTTAGTGCTTTACCCGCTAATTGAAATACTTCGTGTTCTTCTTCACTTAAATGATGATGTACTAAATGGTGCAGCTTTTTAGCTGCAACTAACCATGCAGACGAGCTCATTTCGGTATCTTCAAGTTGTTCAATTAATTCATCAATTTCGTGATGTTCAGCTACGCTGTGGCGCGCTTTTTCATGAGTTAAGTCATCAAACATAAGTGGGTTGTAAAAGTAACGTTCTTCAAACTTTGCGTGCTGTTCTAATTCTGTTTTTAGCTCGTCCATTAGCGTGTGGCGCTGCTCTGTGTCGCCGTGCGTTTGAATAAGTGCATCTACTAATTTTCTTTGTTTGTCATGGTCATGACGTAGTGCTTCAAAAATATTCATAACTAATCCTTTTACAATTTATTTGCTTATACCATTAACTAGCAAACTAAATGCCAAATATTAAGTTGATGTATTTTATTGCTTTTATTTTGATTTTTTATTTTTATGCTGCTATCACTGTAAATTTTACAGTGATATGAATGCAATAATTTCAGGCTTTTACGTAGTTCAATTATAAAGTGAGTATAAATCCCTACAGAACCTTACAAATATTTACTGGTTGTTTATTTTATTGCAGTGATAAAGTAGCAACATTATTTAGGTACAACCTATATGTATTACTCCCACATATAATACCAATCGGTATAAATGCAGGTAGCACGTTAACTTAATAGGATAGTTTAAGGATGAACATAAAAAGCCCCATCGCCGCATTATTGCTGTGCGCTTTACTAAGTGCCTGTAGTACAGCCCCACGTTCTGACCCTAACTTATGCATTGAAGAGGCTGAAACGGTTGCTCGAAATGGCGCTCAAACAAGCTCAGAAGTTTATAATCAATGCATTAGCGCACAAATTAAAAAGGATGAAAAAAATGACACTTTTTTTGATGCTATCGGTACGTTCTTTTTTGAATTTTTTGTAATGGTGGTAGAAAAGTAAATAGGCTAACTTGCAGCTGTAATTTAAAGTAAATAAGTTGCGTAAAAATAGGATTAGTTATGAAGCAATTATTGATAGTAATTCCACTTTTTTTATTACTAAGCGCTTGTGCGGCACAGCCTTACGCAGGTTCGGCAAAATGTATGGAACAAGCAGATATTGCATACGAAACCGATACACGTAAAAATGAAACATTAGATAATGAATGCAAAGCTGCAAAAGTAAATACGCCTAATAAAGAGCTTGAGAATCACGGTTTGGTTGATAGAAGTCTTTTACAGCTAATCGTTAGCTTTTTAAATGGCGTATTTCAATAGTACATATACAGTAAAAATATAACTAAATAAGGTATGTATGAGGGAAGAACTAAGAGCAAAAATAATTACCGTATGCGATAAAAAAATAGCAGTTAAAGGCGAAAATGTAGGGCTTTCTTTTTATGCCTTTTTTGCTAATAAAAACGACGACCCAGAGCTACTTATGGAAGCTGCTACTTGGTGGATACACACCCATAAATTAGATCATTTTGTAAAAGCACATAAAATTAAACAAATGGTTTTAGACGGACTTTAGTCAATTAACTGAGCCAATACTTTTAGCTGTGTTTATTTAATCAACTACGACTTGGTTTCTTCCGTTTTCTTTTGCTTTATAAAGTAATTTATCTGCATGCTTAATAAGAATATCCAGTGTGCTTTTTAAAGGGCTACTTACAGAGGCTCCTGCACTAAAAGTGATTTTTGTATCTGTAGGAAAGTCTTCTATATTACTGCAATGCTCGGCGAAGCTAATGGCGAGTCGGTTAAATATATCGCGAATTATTCGTTCATCAGCCNCCGCCGTAACGGCCAAACTGATGATCATTACATAGTGTTTCTCTTGCAGCTTTTGCAAAGGCAATAAGAACTAAATCGCCAACATCGTGACCAAAATGGTCGTTAACTTTTTTAAAGTAGTCTAAGTCAACAATTGCTATAGTCATTTTACCTTCACCAAGTTTTGCTTCTGCTGCTCGCATTATTCCTCTGCGATTAGGGCAATTTGTTAGGTAATCTGTTAATGAAATATTGTGATATTTTTGACGTTGTCGAGCCTGCCGATAAAATAAGAATAATGAAGCAATAACTAAAATAAACGCAATAGCAGCGCTAAGTCGCCAAATTATTTTTTGATGATATTCTTCTTTAGCTTGTAGCTCACTAATATCTTTTGCGTACTCTAGTTGCTGTATTTTTTCTTCTTTTTCTTTTACTTCAAACTGTATCTGTAGTGTTTTTATATTATTTTCACTGGTAGCTTCGTAGTGTTTTTTTGTATAAAGGAGCTTTTGTTCAATTGCTTCAAAAGCCTCGTCAGTGTAGTTAAGGCGTCGTTTTAGCTCATAGCGTTTACTTAAAAAATCGGCTTTATAAATACTGCGGCTGAATTTATCTAATTTAAAAAACACCTCATCGTTTGCTTCATTTGCTTGATCAAGTAAATCTAGTTTTATATATATGTCAGCTAACAAAATGAGCGATGCGAGTTGCATGTCGTGAACACCTGCAGAACGAGCAAGCTCAATGTTTTCTTTAGTTAGAGTTAAAGCTTTATCGTAATTTGCTTGTAAGTACTCAATACTGGCAATTGAGTACTGAGCAAAGGTTAAGCCTTTTTGCATATTAACTTTTTTGAAATAGAGCAATGCTTTGTCTAGGTATATTAAGGCATCTTTAGGTTTCTTAATCTCCAGCAATACATTGCCTAAGCTCCAATATGCTTTTGAGGTAAAAAGCCCATCTTGTGTTTGCTCATATGCCGCAACCGCTTTTTTTGCATAATATACGGCTTTGTCTTTTTCGTTTAGATAATTATATGCATCGGCTATTTTTCTAAAAAAGTATCCTTGAGATGCTGAATCATCATCTTTTAATGCTAATTCTAACCCCTCTAGTGCAACATTTAGGGTCTTTTTCAATGCATCTGTATCGGTGTAATAGTAAGCAAGTGCTCGTAAAATAATGATTTTTTCTTTAGTTGAATGCTGTTGCAAGCTCTCTTCTAATTTTGTGGCTAGCGTTTGTGCTGGAGCTGGGTTTGGCTCTCTCGCTAGAGACTTGAGTTGTGATTCGAGAAATAATAAATATACACTTTTTTGATTTGGTAACTCTTTGTTCTTTAAGTAATAGGATAAGTGTGTGTTTAACGCTTCGTATTTTTCTTGTCTAAAAAGTAACTCCGCATACAAAGCGGCCGCTTCTAGATGAAGGTTTTCCCAATTTTGCTCTTTGCTTATTTTAAACGCTTGAGTGAGTTTGTCTTCATTTTGAAGATAGTCTAGTTCATTCTGTTTTATGTTATTGATGAGAGTTTGAGTCGTGTCAAAGTCTAGCGCATGTAAAGTTGCACTTAATGAATTGCCGTTAGCTGAGGCAAGCTTACTTAAAAGTAAAAATAAAATGAGAACAATATACTTTGCCCATAAAGTATTACCTAAAATCTTTATTTGTGTATTGTTAGCCATGTTAATCCTTTGCTGACTTATTTTTATTATTGAAATACTTTTTCGCATTGCTTAATAAACTTGGGTTTGAACAGTTTCTTATACTCATCATTGAAAAATAAGACCATAAACAATATCAATTTAATTAATAAAAGCCAATATTTGTACGTTTTAGTGGTAGCGGTTTATGTGCTTTTGTTAAAAATCTGCGGCTACTTCAAATTCTAATCGTTTAAGTGTAATTGGGTGAGTAAATGCTAAGTATTCTGCATGTAAATGTAATCTATCGGCTTTTTGCCCGTAATGTGTGTCGCCTATAATTGGCATGTTTAAACCTAAACTGTGCGCGCAATGTACTCTTAATTGATGAGTTCGCCCTGTTTTAGGGTATAACTGTAATCGGGTAATGTTGTTGTTACGCTCTAAAACCTGCCAGGTAGTAAGTGATGGCTTACCATGTTTGTAACACACCATTTGGCGCGGTTTATCATCAAAGTCGAGCATTAATGGTAAATCAATTACTCCGCTATCCTCAGCTACATTACCATTAACTAATGCGACATAGCGTTTATCTATGGTGCGTTCAATAAATTGCTTTTGCAGTGCTTTATGTACTCGTTTGTTAAGTGCAATCATCAATAATCCAGAAGTCGACATATCTAATCTGTGTACAATTAGCGGGCCTGACGCCTCTGGAAACTGTGTTTTAATGCGCATATAAACAGAGTCATCAATATTAACGCCAGGCACAGATAAAAACTCAGCGGGCTTATTTACCACAAGTAAGTCGTCATCTTTATAAACAATACTTAAATCTTTACCCCGAGCTGGGTTGATAAGTAGCGGGTTATCTTCAACATCTAAACCCTTTAGCATGTGCCCAAGTATTGGTTGGCATTTACTGTAACAAGAAGGGTAGTAGTTTTTATGTTGCCTAATTGCTGATTTAGGCGCTGCTCCCCACCAAAATTCAGCCATTGCAAGTGGCTTTAAGCCATGTTTATAGGCGTATTGTAATAATTTAGGCGCTGCACAATCGCCAGCACCCGAAGGAGGAGTATGCTCAGGCAGTGCTGCAAATATGGCGTTTAAGTCTGTAGTTTCACCATTTGCATTTAAAAATTGGTACTGTGCAAATAGCTTTTTTTGTAAGCTTTTAGAAAGCGTTTTACGGCGCTTTTTTAAATGAGCAATTTCATCAGAAATATTGATGTGTGTTTGCTGCAGTGACTCGATTATATTTTGCCAATAGGCTTTAAGTGCCAGCAGTTGCTTTTTTTCTACGATACTTTGCCCTGCAAGCTTATTTTTTAACTGCTCAAAATCACTTTCGCTAAGCTCTAATTCTCCTTCGGTACGTTGTATTTTACGTTGCTGGCGACCGGCTTGCATTACTGCCTGTTGGGCTAATAGTGCTTGCTGGTAGCTTTGTGTTGCATCATCAAGTTTGCTATTAACTTCATGCAGTTGTTCGCTATTTTCTAATTGCTCAATTTGAGCATTAATATCGTTAATTATTTTACTTTGAGTCAAATAGCTATCGTCTTGCAGCTGCATGCTAGAAACTGGCGGTACAAAGCTAATATTGGCTTTATCACCTTCAATTTGCCCCGAATAAGCACTTAAAAAGCCTAATTGTTGCTTAGTATTTTGCACGACTAAAACCCCAAACATTTTACCGGCATTTTCTGCTTTTAAATGCATTAACGTTTCAAGTTGTTGCTGTAATTGTTTTGTGGCTGCTACAGCTAATGGTTGCGGCTCGTAATAAAAAGGGAAAGTAAACTTTTCCGGAAGCGCGAGAGAATCAATATTTTGAGAAAATAATGTAAAGCACGAAGCAGAATTTGACATAGAAGTAAGAGAAAAGCATTCAGTAAAATAATTGAGCGCATAATAACATATTCATAGTTAAGCCACTAAAAATCTCGCACCCGCATATTCATAAACACTTTAAAGCGGACATTCATGTTTTATGTATCAGTATGGGGGCGAAGCAAACCCAGGCGTTTGTTAGTAAAGTCTCAGTAGTAATATATCTATCGTTATCAAAATATTTAAGCCTATCGATTCTCAACAATTGAGCGCATTTCGAAACGATGACTTACTTGATAGAGCAGAGGCAAAAAATCAATTTGCAGAATAACTGAATATTTAGGAGTTCTATATTATGAGTCAAAATATCGCAAGTTTTATCACTAAAACCCTCGAACAAGCGGGCGTAAAGCGCATTTGGGGAGTAACTGGCGATTCACTTAACGGCATTAGTGAAAGCCTGCGAAAAATGGGAACAATTGAATGGCTAGGAACGCGACATGAAGAAGTTGCCGCATTTGCAGCCGGTGGCGAAGCGCATTTATCAGGCGAGCTTGCGGTGTGTGCGGGTTCTTGCGGCCCAGGTAACCTTCATTTAATTAACGGCTTATTTGATTGTCAGCGTAATAATGTACCGGTATTAGCTATCGCCGCACACATTCCTTCATCTGAAATTGGCAGTAGTTATTTTCAAGAAACCCATCCGCAAGAATTATTTAAAGAATGCAGTGTATATTGTGAAATGGTGTCGAGCCCTGAGCAAATGCCGTACCTGCTAGAAACAGCAATGCGACAAGCAATACTAAACAAAGGTGTAAGTGTACTTGTGTTACCTGGCGACATTGCATTAAAAGATATGCCTAAAGCTATTAAACCAAAATGGAACGTGCCAAAACCAGCAACGTATACTCCCGTTTTATCTGATATTAAAGCAATGGCGACTCATCTTAATAAAAGTAAAAAAGTAACCTTGTTGTGTGGTGCTGGTTGTAAGGATGCCCACGACGAAATTGTTGCGCTAGCCGAAAAATTACAAGCACCGATAGTGCATGCCATGCGCGGTAAAGAATTTATTGAGTACGACAATCCTTACGATGTTGGTATGACCGGATTTATTGGTTTTGCGTCGGGCTATCATGCAATGCAAGAAGCCGATACGTTATTAATGATTGGTACTAGTTTTCCTTATCGTGCTTTTTATCCCGAAAATACCACCATATTGCAAATTGATAATCAGGCTGCGTCACTTGGGCGACACGTCCAAATTGATTGTGGCGTGCTAGGGGATACCAAAAATTCAGTGACCACACTGCTTGATTATATTAAAGGTGAACGGACAAGCTCGCACTTACAAAAATGTGTTAAAAACTACAAAGAGTCTCGACAAGATCTCGATGAACTAGCCAGTGGCAAAACCTCGCAAAATTTAATTCACCCGCAATACCTAACGCGTTTACTAAACGAGCAAGCGGCTGACGATACTGTTTTTACTTGTGATGTAGGTACGCCAACAGTGTGGGCTGCGCGTTATTTATCAATGAATGGAAAACGCCGTTTAATAGGATCGTTTAATCATGGCTCTATGGCAAATGCCATGTCGCAGGCAATGGGGGTTCAATCTGTAGATAGAGACCGCCAAGTCATTGCAATGTGTGGCGATGGTGGCTTTTCGATGTTAATGGGCGATTTGATCTCACTTAAGCAGCTTAATTTACCAATAAAGATTGTTGTTTATAATAATCGCTCACTTAGTTTTGTGGCTATGGAAATGAAAGCCAGTGGGTTTTTGTCAAGCGATACCGATTTAGAAAACCCAAGTTTTGCTAACATTGCACAGGCCTGTGGCTTAAAAGGGATTCATGTGGACGACCCTGAAAAATTACCATCGGCAATGAACGAGATGATGAATCACTCAGGACCTGTTGTTTTAGAAGTCGATACCGCAAAACAAGAGCTTTCAATGCCGCCGCAAATCAAATTAGAGCAAGCAAAAGGCTTTAGTGTTTACATGATGAAAGCGCTGATAAATGGCAAAGGTAATGAGATTGTAGAGCTTGCCAAAACTAACTGGTCACGCTAGTTAAGTTACTTCCCTATTGAGTATTTTTGCTCAATAGGGAAGTGCCAAAGTAATAATCCTCACTGTCATTCTCGACCATTAATAAGTGATGGTTGTTTGTAAGTAATTGAACAAAAATAGAAAATCATATATGGTTTATCATTAAATTAATAAAAATACGCATAAAATGCCTCTGCTTCATAGAGGAGCGGAGCAATAATGAAATGGAAATCGGTTTTACTGTCGCTGATTGTTTTATGGCTTATTCAAGCTCAGCAAAGCAGTTTACGCACCAGTGAATACGCAAATATAATTTCTGATTTAAATGAGGTTAGTGTGCTTGGCGAGTGTGAAATCTCTACGGAGGTTACAAGAGGGTGGCCATTATCTTGGGCTATAAGCGGCGCTGAAATTACTGTTAAGAACAAAAATACTTTGCTGACAGCAACAACCAGTAAGTTTAATAAACCAGATCGTAAATTTCTTAGCACACACAATACTTACTATCACTTTACGTGGTCCAAAACCAAAAACAACTCTATATTTGCATCTTACATGGACGTAGAAATAGAGCCCGCAGGTAAAGTTGCAGGCCTTATAATAGGCAATTGCTCTGACTACCCCGAAGGCCCAGAATTAATAGGGCATTTAGAGCGTTGTAATAGTATTGTAGAGTCAATTACGTGTTTGTAAAAGTAGGTATAGAGCGTTGATTAAAATTGAAGACTTTTCTTTAGCATGGCGCTGGATTAGTGCGTCCCACGGTGATTTTTCTAAAGATACACTAAATAAACTCAACCCATTGAGTGAAGATCAAGCAAGAGCATTAATTGCCGCCACACCCATTAACTTTCCGGTTGGCGCAAAAAGATTCGACTCCACAGAAGGAAGTGAATTAACACGGCAATGGTTAAAGGGCTTAGTAAATGATTCGCAAACAATAACAATTTGCTGGGATCAAGAAACAGCACTTACATTACCTTGGCTAATTTTTTGTGATCACTGGGATGATTTTTGCTATCCATCAAGTGATGACATAAATCTGTATTTAACCTGAACTCTGGTTAAGAGATTTACTAAAATATTGAATCATAGTGATATTTAAATTTATTTTCTCTAGCCAGAGATTTTTAGTGAAAACAAGGCGAATTTACGCGTCAATAGCTGGCCTATTGCAAGTAAATTCAACGCAGTTAGCGCTGAAAATAGCTGCTTGAGATAGATTTATTATCCAGAGTTCAGGTTATTTAGAAAGCGGTGAACTGTTTTTACGTTGGAATCACTATGAGGTTTTTGAGTTTGACTCAAGTGCAATGTAATAAGCTAAAACACTTAGTATTGGCATCAATTGTTACTTGGTAGTTGTTTTTAGTTTTTAGTTCAACGCTTCACTCGCTTTACTCAATCAAAGTAAAGCGAGCGCTCAGTATCACTTACAAACTCTTTTTAGGCGGTAGGGCTACGTTGGCAAATATTAGTCCTGCAACAAGCGACATAAATATTAAAAACGTTTGTTGGCCTATGTGCTCTGCATATACAAAGTCTTGACCTTCAATTAGTGAGTTTAAGCCAATATAGGTTTTGCTACCTGGTACTAATACAATCAAGCCTTGCATGGCAACAATAGAGGCCGGCGCATTAGCAACGCGGTTAAACAAGTTACTAAATATACCCACCGATAAAGCACCTACAAATGTACCTAACGTGTAATCAAGGTACATAGCCGAGCCAATACTGGTGCCATACGCTATAAAGCCAGATGCAATAGACCAAACTGCATGTTTAAGTTTGGTTCTAAAAATCACGATTAGGCTGCTACAAAGTAAAAATATAGCTAGCCATGCTGTCCATTTTGGTAATGGCTCAGGTTGTACAAAGTCAGCTTGCCCAAAGAGTGCAAAGCCAATACCTATGCCAATAAAACCGCCAAAATAGAGTTTAAATAACAGCATAAACGAGTCCATGACTCGTGCTGTACCCGACACTAAATGCCGCGCTGCAAGCTCTGCTAAGCCAAGCGCAAGTGCTAAACCGGGTATAAATACAATAATGGCCGAAAGTACCACCAAGCGTATGTTTATTTCAGGTGTTATATATACGCTTACTGCACAGGCAAGTATGGCTGATATTATGGCCACTAATGGCTCAAGCATATGAGCTACGCGTTTTGAGCGCCCAGACCAAAGCACAAACACATAAACAACTAAAGTAAGTAGCGATGACCAAATAACATCAGTCCAGCTAGTACCCATTAACATTGCAAACGCACCACCAGAAGTTGCAAACGCAACGCCCGTAACAAGTTTATTGTATGGGTTTGGCATTACAAAAATAGCGTCTAGTTGCGCATCAACTTCTTGTAAACTTAGCTTGTCGTCAAGCATTTGGTTTACAAGGTCGTCGGTGTCGGCAAGTGAGCCTAAATCGTGGTCGCCAGGGTCTACACGTGCTACGTGGGTGTACTCGTCTTCGTGACCATCGGTCCAAATAACAAACGTTACAGAGGTTGGCGACATAACAAACGACGATTTAAGTCCTAAGTATGTAGCCACTTCCATTAGGTGAGCTTCTAGGCGGTAAGCAGGCGTACCATATTTGTGAAGCATCTTACCCAATTTAACGATAAATTTGCGTTTTTCTGTAAAGGTTGCAGTTTTCAAATCTTTTTGGACCAAATATTGCGATAACTAAGCTAAAAATATAGACAATACAGCTAAAAATGCCCACGTTTGATGGGCGCGATTTTAAACACTAATTGGTGTGTGTCTAGTCATTTTTAATCTAATTTTTTATTTTTTTCGGCTATCCATTGCGACATGTATTGAGTGCTGCGCATTGTATGATGTTTGAGCATTTGACCGGTGAAGTTTTTTTCGCGATGAGCGTTTAAATCACTACTTATTGAATCGACTTTTTGAATTAACGCAGCGCTCAATTGTACTTTGTTGTAGAGCGTATTAAGGAGCGTGTTGCCATCTTGCTGCGCTTGTTCAAAGTCACTTTGATTGGTGTACATTTCAATGGCAGCATTGGCAAAGTCATCGGCGGTGTTGGCTATTTTACCCGGCCATGGTAAACCGTTATGCATGCCCTCTGCGCCAATATTGGTGGTAACGCTGGGTGTTTGCATAATCATGGCTTCAAGCAATTTACCTTTAATGCCTGCACCAAAACGCAGTGGTGCTAAACATACGCGTGCGCTTTGCATTACATCAAACGCATTATCGGCCCAGCCTTTTATTAAAAACCCTGTTTTAGGGTTATTTAGTGCCGTGGCTTTTGGTGGTGGGTAAGAGCCATAAATATGTAGTTCTGCTTTTGGTAGCTGCTTGCGAATAAGTGGCCATATTTTTTGCAAATAAAGTACAGCATCCCAGTTTGGCGCGTGTCTAAAGTTACCTATGGTCATAAAGTGCTGGCGCTGCTCAAACGTTTTTGTACTTGTAGGCAGTGAGCTTAAATCGACCATAAACGGTAAATGGTGTAATAAACTTGGCTCTATTTTAAATACGCTATTTAGCAGGCTCATTTCATAACTTGAAATAATTAAGCTTAGGTCGCAGCGTAAAATAGCGGCAATTTCGCGTTTTGCTATGTCTGAGTGTAAATCGCTGGTTGTAAATTCACGCTCACCTTTGTGCGCTTCGTGGCGAGCGTTACGCAGACATTGTAAATCTTCGGTATCTAAAATTTTAATTGCGTGTGGGCAATGTTTATCGACGCGCCAGCCAAATTGTTCTTCCATCATAAAACGGTCAAACATGACTATATCTGGATTATAGGCTTTAACGTATTCGTCAAAGCTGTCGCAGTTTAGTGCAATGCTTTGACTGGTTATGCCGAAGTCGTCAAGATTTACCATGTGATCGGTGCGCTGCGCGGGCGTTGCAAATTCAACGTCCCAGTTTTGCGCTCTAAAGGCATTTAATAACGACATCATGTGCGTTCCCGCAGCAGACGAATTTGGCTCTGGCCATACGTAGCCAATTACCAGCACTTTTTTCATTGGCTANCTGGCGGGGCTGTATTTTGTAGTAGCTCTTGTAGTATTAAAAGGCACCGCTTGGCTATATCAGTTGTACTTATAGCCACAGTGGTTAAGTGATCATTTATAACCGCGCTATTAGGAATATGGTGGCAGCTCACCACTTTAATACAGTGATGTGTTAATGAGTTAATAGCAGCAATAACACCTTGAGCAATAATATCGTTTGCACACACGACTGCGTATAATGTTGGGTTGTGTTTATATGCTTCTATAAATGCATTTTTAGCGCTAAGGGCTGTGTTTACTGCGCAGTAAATGGATGCTAATGGTGTAATGCTGTGCTGCGCGCAAGCGGTATTAAAGCCACTTTGTAGTGCTTGTGAATCACTTAAAGTAAGTTCACTGCCTATAAATGCAATGTTTGTCACGCCTTGTGAGAGCAAATGCATACTGGCTACGTGGCTGGCTTTTTTATAGTCGGGTAATACGCAAGGAGCTGCGCTAAAGGGCACTTCACTCATTACGGTAATTACTTTGTGTTGCGCGCTGAGCGTATCAAGCCATTTGGGGCAAGTATTTGCAACGGGGCAAATAATAAATGCAGCAGCGTTGTATTCTTTTAAGTTTTTAACTGCGTTTGCTTGTAGTTCAAGACTATTATTACTGCTTACAATCATGGCTTGTAGGCCATTGTCATTTAACAAAAGTTGTAGGCTGGTAGAAAGGTGTGCCATAGCTGGGTTAGTTAAATCGTTTATTACTATGGCCACTAAATTTGAGCGCTTTGAGCGCATTGCAGCGGCATCACGATTATAAACGTAACCTAGCTCATCTATCGCTTTTAGTATTTTTTGTTTACTTTTATTGCCCACTTTGTTGCTTTTGGTAAGTACCAGCGATACGGTTGATTTTGATACACCAGCACGCTCTGCAACATCAAAAATGGTGACTGATTTGGCTTTGTTATGCATTGTATTTTAAGTACCGCAGTGGTGAATAAATAGCGCTGTAGTTTAGCTTAATCAGCACTATTAAGTCATCTTTTAGAGGTGTTTAACTTACCTTAATACTTTATGAACAAAGCAAAACGTGTTTATATACGCTTATAAGAGTAAAAAATAACAAAAGGATAAAAACATGAGCGCTTTTAGGCTGTTAGTTGCCTTTATTTGTTGTGCGGCATTGGTGCCAACAAGTTACGCCGAGCAGGGCTATCAAACCCCATCACCTGAACTTGCAGCATTGGTTGACGCTAAGTTAGCACCCACTAGTTACTTATCGAGCGATGGCCAGTNTAGCGCTTTTTGAACGCAAACGTGTAGTAACCCTTGATGAACTTGCAAAAGAAGAGCTTAAGCTTGCTGGTATTAAGCTAAACCCCGCTAATTTTTCGCGCTCTCGTGTGAGTGCCAAATTTAGTGCCGTGGAGCTAAAGCATGTTCAAAGCGGGTCAGTTATCAGTATTAATAACTTACCTAATGGCATTATCCGCTCACCTAAATGGTCATCTAATAGTAAATATTTAGCCTTTGTTGTTGAGCAACCAACCCAAGCCAACTTATGGCTTTACAGCGTTGAAACCAAACAAGCAAAAGAGTTAACTAGTGCTGCGTTAAATTCGGTATTAACTGCCTCACCATATAAATGGTTGCCAGATAGCAGCGCCATTGTTGCAAATCTTGCTGTTAATTTTGGTAAACCAAAGCTTGAAAATAACAGCCAAAATGTAGTGCCTGTTATTCAACAAAGTACTGGCGAAAAAGCGCCAGCACGTACTTACCAAAATTTATTAACCAGCCCGTTTGATGAATCACAATTTAAGTTTTACGGCCAAGGGCAGCTGGCTTACATAACGCTTGATGGCAATACCCAAGCAATAGGTAGCCCTTCTTTATTTAAATCGTTTTCGGTGTCACCTGATTCTACCAATATTTTAGTTGCCGGTATTAATGAGCCGTTTTCGTATCAAGTGCCTTACAGCCGATTTGCAAGCACATGGCAAATATGGGGCATGCGCGGCTATGCATTAGCAGAGCTGGCAAAACAGCCACTTGCCGATAACATTCCACAAGGTTACGACAGCGTACGCACTGGCCGCCGAGACTTTGAATGGCGAGCAGATCAAGGCGCTGAGGTTATTTGGGCGCAGGCGCAAGATGGTGGCGACATGAAAACCGACGTTGAGCATCATGATTATGTTTACAGCTTACGTGCACCTTTTAAACGCGAGCCTAAATTATTTGCCAAAGTAGAACGCCGTTATTCTGGTATTGAGTGGGGCAACGAAAACGTAGCCATGCTGACAGACTGGCGCTTTAGCGATCGCCAAGTACGTACTTACATAGTGCAACCACGAAATGCCGACAGAAATCGCGTTTTATTTTCAGAGCGTAGTTACAACGACGCGTATAAAGACCCTGGTAATGCAATTTACGAGCGCAACGATTTAGGCGCAAACGTAATTAAAATTGTAGGCGGGCGTTATATATATCTGCGTGGTAATGGAGCTTCAGAGCAAGGTAATATCCCGTTTTTAGACCAATACGATGTTAAAACAAATAGCAGCAAGCGTTTATGGCAATCAGAAGCGCCATACTACGAGCGTGTACGCGCTCTGCTTGACGACGAAGGTGAGCGATTTATTACTATTCGCGAATCTAAAACTGAGCAACCTAACTTTTTTATACGTGATTTAGATAACGACACGCTAACGCAATTAACGACATTTGAGCACCCGTACCCTGCATTTAAAGGCGTAACTAAAGAGCAATTACGTTATAAACGCGACGACGGTGTTGAGCTTTCGGGCACGCTTTATTTACCACCAGGGTACGATAAAACGCAAGGGCCGTTACCAGTACTTATGTGGGCTTACCCACTTGAATACAAAGATAAAGCCGTAGCATCACAAGTGCGCGAATCGCCTTATGCATTTACCTACATTGGTTATTGGGGGCCAATGCCTTACCTTGCTAAAGGGATTGCCGTGTTTGACGACCCTAAAATGCCAATAGTGGGTATTGATGGCAGCGAGCCAAACGATAACTTTAGAAAGCAGTTAGTATCAAGTGCGCAAGCAGCTGTTGATGTATTAGTTAAAAAAGGTATTGCCGATAAAAACAAAATTGCCATAGCAGGGCACTCATACGGTGCATTTATGGTTGCTAACTTATTGGCTCATAGCGATTTATTTAAAACAGGTATTGCCCGCAGTGGCGCGTATAACCGCACATTAACGCCGTTTGGTTTTCAAGGAGAAGAGCGTGATTTTTGGCAAGCACAAAGTGTGTACGCTAATATGTCGCCGTTTTTTCACGCTGAAAAAATTAACGAACCAATGCTAATGATCCACGGTCAAGAAGATCCTAATTCAGGAACCTTCCCAATGCAAAGTGAGCGCATGTACGCAGCGCTAAAAGGTTTAGGTAAAGATGCCCGCTTAGTAATGCTCCCTTATGAAGCACATGGTTACCGTGCGCGTAAAAGCTTATTGCATGTATTGTGGGAACAAGAACAGTGGTTAGATAAGTATTTGCTAAATGATACAGCAGAGCCAGTAGAGGTTATTACTGAACCCGTGGTAAGTACTGGGCAATAGTAATAAACATGAGTAAGCAACAGCGCGGCTACTTATAGCCGCGTTTTTGCTTTTAATATGAGAGTAAATTAATGATTGATGTAGCAGCACTTGCGGTTTTTATTCCTACGTTCTTTTTTGTGTCTATCACCCCAGGTATGTGTATGACCCTTGCCATGACACTCGGTATGAGCATTGGCGTGCGCCGCACATTATGGATGATGATAGGTGAGCTGTTAGGCGTAGCAACCGTTGCCATAGCTGCGGTATTAGGTGTTGCAAGCGTAATGCTAAATTACCCAGATGCATTTGCCATTTTAAAGTGGGTAGGCGGTGCGTACTTAATTTACATTGGCGTTAACATGTGGCGAGCCAAAGGCAAAATGTCGGTCGATACCTCAAAACCAAATGACGTAAGTCGGAAGTCGTTATTTACTCAGGGTTTTGTAACCGCAATTGCTAACCCTAAAGGGTGGGCGTTTATGATCTCGTTATTACCGCCGTTTATAAGTGTTGACCATGCTGTAGCTCCTCAGCTTTTAGTATTGCTTGGCGTTATAATGACCACCGAGTTTTTAAGTATGTTAGCTTACGCAACAGGCGGTAAAAGCTTACGTTTATTTTTAAGCCGTGGTGATAATATTAAATGGATGAACCGTATTGCTGGTAGCTTAATGGGATTAGTTGGAATTTGGCTTATTTTTGGTTAGCTTAAAAAGTAGTTGATATTATCAATTAATTTGCTATAGTTGATTTTGTCATCTATTTAACGCTTAAGGCATGCCCAAAAATGAGTACACCCGTATCAGCAAATCCAGTAATGGTTGAGTCTAAAAAAACACCTGTAATTTATAAAATACTGGTTATGGTAAGTATTATCACCCTAATCGGCGGTACTCTAACTGGCATTATGACTTATGTGAATGTGGGTGTTACAGAGCATTTTTATGCCGACTGGTTTACCTCGTTTATAAGTGCAGTATTGGTTATGGCGCCTATTGGTTTTGTTATGATGAGCTTGATGCATAAGCTAGTTAATAAGTTATTGCCTACTAGTAGCGAGCTAAAACGTAATTTAGTTATTAGTGTTTTTATGGCGCTGATCATGGAGTCGGTGATGGCGTTTGTTACCGCTACTAATAATATTGGCTATGCCGATATGGGGGTATTTGTAACTGGATGGGCTGAAGGTTTATTAGCTGCATTACCAATAGGTTTAACTATAATGCTGATAATGTCGGTTACGGTAAAACCTAAAATAGAACGCTTTTTAAAAAGCTAAAAACAAAAAAGAGCCATTGGCTCTTTTTGTTATTTAGTGTTTACCTGCTCTTTAAATTGCACCATTCAAAAAAGGTGCTGTTCGGCTTATTTTAGATTGAGCTACCTCTGTAGGTTTTCCTTGCGCTACAATTAAGCCGCCTTCTTCACCAGCACCAGGGCCTACATCAATTACCCAGTCACTATTGCGGGCTACTTGCATATCGTGTTCAACCATAATAACGGTGTTGCCAGCATCTACTAATTTATTTAACTGCGACATTAGCATTGATACATCCGATGGATGCAGGCCTGTCGTTGGCTCATCGAGAATGTAAAGTGTGTTACCGCGCTGCGCACGTTGCAGCTCGGTTGCTAATTTAATACGCTGCGCTTCACCGCCCGAAAGCTCAGTGGCAGGTTGCCCTAAACGTAAATACCCAAGACCAACTTGCATAAGTGCATCGAGTGCTCGCAGTATTGCAGGTTCATTTTCAAAAAAGGTATGCGCCGATTCAACCGTTAAATTGAGGATATTGCTTATGTTTTTATCACGATATGTAACCTCAAGTGTTTGCTCGTTATAACGTTTGCCATGACATACTTGGCAAGGTGAATAAACGCTAGGTAAAAACAGTAGCTCTATACTCACAAAGCCAACGCCTTCACAGTTTTTACAACGACCTTTTGCAACATTAAACGAAAAGCGACCGGCATCATAACGGCGCTCTTTTGCTTTTTGGGTTGAAGCAAATAGTTTACGCACGTGATCAAACAAACCCGTGTAGGTAGCTAAGTTTGAACGAGGGGTACGGCCAATCGCTTTTTGATTTACGGTAATCAGGCGGCTTATATTATTTATACCTTCAATGATTTTTCCGCTGGTGTGTGTTTGCAGCTCTTGTTCGAGTAAGTCGGCTTCGTCGGTTGGCGCTTGTGTTACTACTTTTTGCCCGAGTGCTTCGTAAACAAGTTCTACTAACGCTTGGCTTACTAGGCTTGATTTACCAGAGCCCGAAACCCCAGTAACGGTTGTCATAACACCCAGTGGAAATTCTGCATTGAGTTTTTTAAGATTGTTACGCTCAATATCAGCTAATTTTAACCACGCTTTTGGCTGCTTTTGCTCCTTTTTTTGCGCGCTGTTTTGAGTAGACTCTTGACTGGCGTTTTTAGCAAAAAGGTGACGACCTGTGTGCGAATTTTTTATTTTTCTTAACCCTTCAACAGGACCGCTGTAAATAATGTCGCCACCATGCACACCGGCATCAGGGCCTACATCAACAATCCAATCGGCATGTTTAACAACGCTGACATCGTGCTCAACAACAAATACAGAATTGCCAGCCGCTATTAACTCATCAAGCGCTTTTAAAAGTGCTTGTGTGTCTGCTGGGTGTAAACCCGCTGAAGGTTCATCTAACACGTAAACCACCCCAAATAATTTAGAGCGAATTTGTGTGGCAAGTCGCAATCGTTGTAGCTCTCCGGGTGAGAGCGTTGGCGTTGTACGCTCAAGCGACAAGTACCCTAAACCAAGCATGGTTAGTGCTTCAATACGAGTGAGAATGTCACTGGCAATGCGCTGCGTAACAATGGCTTGCTCTGGATTTTTTGTATTTTTATTTACTTTGGTGTTGGCGGCATTACTTAATTTTTTAGCAAGTTCGTTTAATGTAAGTTGAGATAGCTCGCCAATATCGAGCCCTGCAAATTTAACACTTAACGATGCTTGTTTTAATTTTTTACCTTGGCAAGTAGGGCACTGCGATATTTGCATAAACTGCGATACGCGCTTTTTAGTACGCGGGCTTTGTGTGGTAGCAAAAGATTGTAAAACAAAGCGTTTAGCGCTTGAAAAAGTTCCCATGTAGCTTGGATCTTCGTTATTTTTTATCGCATTCTGTGTTTGCTCATAGGTGTAATCTGGGTATACCGGCACAGTAGGGGTTTCGTCGGTAAATAAAATCCAATTGCGTGCTTTTTTAGAAAGCTTGTTCCAAGGAGTGTCTATGTCATAACCAAGGGAAGTAAGTATACGGCTTAGGTTTTTACCTTGCCATGCTGGTGGCCACGCTTCAATGGCGCGCTGGCGAATAGTTTTTGTATCGTCTGGCACAAGTAGCTTTTCGGTTACTTCAAACACTCGGCCTATTCCTGAGCATTCTGGGCACGCACCTTGTGGCGTATTTGGCGAAAACGCATCGGCGTAAAGTATGCCTTGCCCTTTGGGGTATTTGCCTGCGCGTGAGTAAAGCATGCGTAGCGCGTTAGAAATAGTTGTTATGCTGCCAACGGATGAGCGAACCGACGGTGCGCCGCGTTGCTGCTGCAAAGCAACGGCAG
>NZ_AUTP01000185.1:0-11140 GCF_000498075.1 Pseudoalteromonas sp. TAB23 | reverse complement strand
AGGCGGTAGCCCTTCAATAGAATCAACATCGGGCTCATCAACTTGATCTATTAACCTACGGGCGTAAGGCGATACTGAATCAAGATAACGTTGCTGCGACTCAGCAAACAGCGTTCCAAACGCAAGCGACGATTTTCCAGAGCCCGATATTCCTGTAAAAACAACCAATGCGTTACGAGGTAAATCAACGTCTACATTTTTCAAGTTGTGAACGCGTGCCCCTCTTACTTGAATGCTATTACTGGGATCAGATAAATCCATTGTTGAGTTTTTATGTGTGCTTGCCATACGTTTATACTCCTGTTTAATCGCGCTTTTTACTTTAAGTTAGCTTTGAATTATTTACTCTTATTACTCGTTATTACCCTAAAGTAGCGCAAGCACACTGAATGAGCGCTTAGTCTGTAGTGGCGCAGCCAAAGCGCTGGGTAAATAACGATGATTGTTTGTTTACATAATAGGTATGGAATGCGAATATAATTTAAACAGTTATTGTTATGTAATTTGTTACGTAATTTGTTACGTAATTTACTAGGTATTTTACTAGGTAATAAAAAGGAACTAACAGTGAATAAAGCCTTAGTTATCATTTTATTGGTGCTTTCGTGGGCAACCCAAGCCGACTCTATCAAAGCGCTAAATGTTGACCGTGCAGTACCAAATAGCATGCACTTATCGTTTGCAAACGATAGCAACATAATCCCTAAAAAAGGGGATTTTAAAATCGTTAATTATGTATTAATGAGCAATGAAGAGGGCGAACGCTGGGCTGTTATAACGCTAACTAACTTATCGTCGGGCAATCGCGAATTAGGCGAGGAGCACTTACTTGCGCTTTTTGCTGATGGCAGCCGATTCATGCCAATGGAATTTAAACTCGGTTTTAAAGGCAACGAAACACAATCCGTAACTGTATCGTTTGCCGATTATAAATTCCCTATTTTAAGTGTGTATTCGAGTAACGATTTGTAACTAATAACGATGCGATAATATTAAATTAGGGATATTTCTAAAATTAAGGATTTTTATGAAATTTGAAGATGCACAACAAAATATGAACCTCGCATACTTCGGTGGTGGAACCGGTGTATTAGTGTCTGGCTTGGTTTGGTGTATAGCTGGCTTTGTCGCATTACTGCATTCAAATCAATCGAGTATGCTTACTTTGTTTTTTGGTGGTATGTTTATACATCCTTTAGCCATGCTACTTTCAAAAGCTCTTAAACGCTCTGGCAATCATGACCCTAAAAACCCATTAGGTAAATTGGCCTTAGAAAGCACTATTATTTTATTTGTTGGTTTGTTTTTAGCGTTTTATGTAGCAAAACTTCAAGCTGAATGGTTTTATTCAATAATGCTGATGATAATTGGTGTTCGCTATTTAGTTTTCAACACTTTATATGGCATGAAAGTGTACTGGATTTTAGGTGTTTCGCTTATGCTTTCTGGCATGCTGTGTATTGTAGTAAATGCCAATTTTGTAACCGGCGCCTTTATTGGCGGGATAACCGAAATAGTATTTTCGCTAGTAATATTTGCCCAATCGAAAGGTATGGTTTTAAAAACAGAATAACAAGCTCTTATAATCGCAAAAATAGTGTGCAGTTGGAGTTACTCTTCAGCTTGGTATTATAGCAAAGGTTTTTAAAGTATTGAGTATCTGCAAATTGCATGTATTCATTAGTCGGCTGTGAGCTAATAGCGGTCATTTAAGGAGGTGTTATTAGCTTAGTAATAATAAGAGGAAACTTACCCCTTTTTTATATTCTCAAATAACCAACAGTAAGCATAATATTTATAGCTGGTAATAACTTACACTATTTGCTATTAATATAAGTTCATAAAACGGTACGTTTTCTCGCAAAAATAGGGAATCTGTCCTCTGATAAAGCTGTTAGCTGTATTTTAAATTACCCACGACTTCAATAATTTAAGAGGTTCATTTACTACATGGAATACGAAAAGATATTTGTAAGTTATAGCTGGGATGGGGATAATCACCAAAAATGGACTAAACAGCTTGCCGACAGACTGGAAGAAATTTTAGAGCTAACAGTAAGTTTTGATCAATATGATTTAGATTCTTTTACAGATAAAGACTATTTCATGGAGAAGGCTGTTTTTAAAACAGACCTTCTTTTACCTGTAATCACTGAAAGTTATAATGTAAAGGCAAATGATCGACTTGGTGGAGTTGGAATTGAAACATCTATGGCGGTTGCAAGGCATTGGTCAGAAAATTTAGGTGGGGGCAAAAGTAATATAATCCCTATTCTTAGAGAAGGAACTGATGTTCCAAATTATTTACAAAGTAAATTTTATATTGATTTTAGGAAAGATGCTGATTTTGAAAAGTCATTTTTAAAATTATTAGAACATATAAAAGGAACTTCAAAGGCTTCTAGACCTGAAAAAAAATATTCTATTCACAATATCCCCGTAGTACAAGAATTTACTAGAATTGAAGATTTTCTAAAAATTAATTATAAGAACAGAAAACTTTCTTTTGACCGCTCACAAACAACCGATTTTTCGGGCTCAAATAAAATAAAATTTGAGTTATGGGAAACAAAATCTCCTTCATTACAATATTATTTATTTCTTTTTAATAATACATCCTTAGATAAAACAGCCCAACGAATAAGTAAATTAATTAAAGAAGAAGGTTTAAGGATAGACCATCTGACTGTACTAAAGCGAAATAGCAGTAAAAAGGGGTATCTCACTAAGCTATTTAAAGATAATGGTTTCAATGTAAAGCTAACTGAGCTTACTTATTCGGATTACATCTGGGAGTACTGCATTGATGAGGATGCAAAACGTGATTTAGGTATTTACACTCGCCCCAATTTTATTGACCAGTCTCTTATTGGGAATGATGATAAGAGAGAGGATTTAGGCCCCGCATTTGATTATTTCAAAAAGAAATTAAATGAAGATGAGCAATCAACTGCTAATGTGATCATTGCACCCGGAGGAACAGGGAAGACGACATTATGTTCAAATCTTGCAAAGTATTATCAAAAACAAAGTGATGTCATACCTATATTCATTGAGTCAGAGGAGATGAAAAAATCATCAGTCTTATTAGCTAGAAGAAATATTAAAAGTGTATTTGATCTATACGATGCATATTCATCTGTATGTATTAATCAAGACAATGAATACGTTTTCAATAAAGTTACATTTGAAGTTTCTATATTAACTGGAAAGTTAATTTTGATTATTGATGGCTTAGATGAGCTTATTCCATTATTCCATGAAGGATTTGATATTGAATTATTTTTAAAATCAATTGATGACTTGAATAAACAGATGTGCTCTTCAAAAATAATAATAACATCTAGAAATGATGTTATTTCTAATGAGTTAGTGTCAAAGTTTTCAAACTTGAGTAAGTCTATGTTACTTGGTTTTGATGATGAAACTTGTCAAAAATATTTAGAAAAACGCTTTAAAAATTACAGTAATTGCGAAGAAATGATTCGAGCTACTAAGGCAAACATTACGCCTTTAATTTCCAAAGACGAAAATCAAAGAATACTACCATTTATTGTAGATTTACTTTCTTCTATTGTTGAAGACGCTCGAGGATCTGATTCATTAAAATTTGAACTCTCATTTGAAGATAAAAATTATGAAAGTAATTCTGAATTAACAGATTACCTCGTATATTCGATACTCAGGCGTGAATCGGTTAGGCAATCAATTGAAATATCAATAAATGAAGTTTTAGATATTTTCTTGGAGCTAGCTATTACTCATAGTGATAATTTTCCGGCACAAGATTTAAAAAATATTATAGAGGTCTATTACCCTGAGGTTGCTGTAGAGTTAACTGATAAACTATTAAGAAACCCTTTAATCTCGGTTTGTGGGGATGTTTGTAGCTTTAAATATGACTTCATCTCAGAGTATTTTAATACATTAAGTATTATTAATTTTATTAACAATTGTGACAAAAATGATGAGCTAGTTAAGTTAATAGCTAAGCATTCTTATGGAGATAGTAGTGTTTTTAAAGATGTAATTAAATACTTCATAAATGACACTGTCAACGCCGATAAGTTGATTAAAAAACTAATAATTCAAACAAAATCTTCTCTTAATTATGATGATGTTTTCAAGAAAGATGACTATAGGTTTCGAGCAATTTCTTTCCTAATTAATTTAGCTCTTGAGCTTAAGAAACAATTATCAAAAACAGATAAAATGCTTTTTTTAAAGGACATTTTTGGAGATCAAAGTAATGTTTATTATCTTTCAATATATGGCGATGGAACAGCATTAGATTTTTCAAATACACACGTATGTAACTCTAGGTTTATTGGTTATAAAAATTTTACTGCTTCAAGGTTTGAAAATACCACATTCTCAAATTGTGTTTTTGAAAATATAAATAATGATAATATTCCAAGCTGTCTAAGTCCTGAAATGTTTTCTACTTGCCAAATGGGAGATCTTGATATTGTTATTGAGTTATCTACAAATCGAATTAAGGAGAATAAAGCTTTGGTTGAAAAAGAGTTGAGGACATTCTTTACTTCATTTTTTAATAGAGCAAGATTTGTTGATCAAAAAAAATCATATATAAAATTTTCTGATAAAGTTAAAGGTATTGATAATAACTTCTTCGATGATTTATATTCCAAAGGAATTATTAAAGTTAAATTAGAAAAGTCTCACGAAACCTATTTCGAAATCTGCCCTACATATCACGATAGTGTTTACACTCTTATTATGAACAATACAGTTGATGATAAATTGAGAAGAATTGTATCATCTCTTGTTTAAGTCTGCTTACCAATACAGCTAACAAGTCGTTAGCTGTTTAAAAACTATGGACATGGAATTATCTAAGGCGTATTTAAAGTACGCTTCCCTTACGCGTTAAAAATAGGGCTCTCACTTTTTATTATTACAATGTCACTAGCTGTAGCTAGAGTCGCTTTCACTGAATTAAACGCTCCTTTGAGTGTTGTTATTGAGCGTCTAATAATATTTGGAGTTGCCATGTTTGCTTTCTTTTTTACTTCTAGCTTTATTTACTGCTTGTACAAATATTATATTGAGTCACCTCTTATCAAAAAGTAACTAGTTTAGGTGCTAAAACAGCTAACGACCTTCCGCTTATGGCACTTTTACGAAGTTCGGCTGTGAGCGAAAACAAGTCATTTAAAGGTGTTGTCATTAATTTAGTAATATTAAGAGGAAACTTTTCTCTTTTTTATATGTTCAAATAACCTACAGTAACTATAATATTTATAATTGGCAATGAGTTACACTATTTGCTAATAATAGAAGCTCATGAAATAAGGAAGTTTTCGCGCTAAGATAGGGAAAGTGTCCTTTGATAAAGCTGTTATAACCTATAGGAAATTAGTTATGTCGAATAAAGCGTACGAAGTTGCACATATAAGAGAGCAAGGGCAGGATATGATTATTATCCCTGTTTCAAATTCCGTTAATAATATGTCAAATGCAAAGCAAAATGAGCTCAAAACATCCCTTCAATATTTTGCTCAAGATGCTGGTTTAGCTGGTGAAGTTTATCTAGTTTGGCAGCATGGCCGACATTTTCATTTTCTAGCTCCGCAGCCATGGCATCCATTCTTTAGTAATATGAGTATGCAATTTGTAGCTCAAAATATTAATAAAAAACTTACCTGCTCAAACTGAGCGGCGGNCAACCGCCTACGGCGTCAGCTGATGGAAGCGTTGTGCTAATTGAGCTAGTTTTGCGTGTTATGCTGTTCCCGAAATGTAATGACTAGCAAAGGAAGGTTATGCCAGAAGAAAAAAAAGGGTTGTCCGACAAAGAAGTAGAACAACTTTCAGCGATTGAGTTTCAAAGTCAATCATATTCGTCCTTTTATAATACGACAATGGAAAAAGATAAAAGTATATTGACGCTTTCTGTAGCAGGAATGGGTTTTTTATTAACTTTGTTACAGCTTGCTAAAAATATTTCATATTTTGAATTTATATTTTTTTTGATTGCTGCCCTAGGTTATTTGGTGGCTATTTACAGCGTTATTTCAATATTCGGAAAAAACTCTAATTTTATAATTGAATTAGTGAATAAAAGAGATACTTCAGTAAAACAATATCAGTTGGATATCTTAGATAAAACAGCAATTCGATCATTCTATCTAGCTATAGTAATGACGGTTGTACTTGGTGTATCGACGTCACAAAATATGTTCACAATAGGAGAAAAACCAATGTCAGATGATAAAAAAGTAGTCCAAAGAGTCTTTGTGACAGATAGTTGTATGAAAGCAACAGATCTTCATAGAAGCTTTCAAGGCGCTAGTGCGCTTCAAGGTAGCACTCAACAGCAAGTAGTAGCTCAACCACAAACTACTGGTGCGGCAGCAATGATGCCTAGCTCGAGTGCTACTCAAGCTAGCTCAACTTCATCAGATAAATAAGCATAATAAAAACCTCAATCGAACGGCTTTTACTGTCACATAGATTAGCGTTGAGGTTGTAAAGTTACTCTTATAGGAACATACCCAAACTTCTGGATTGATTGCTTTTCAACCTTAAATGACGAATGCTGACAAAAATTAAAAATGAATGAACGAATGGGGCCAAATCTGGACTTCACACATCATGGATCATCAATGCCTGCATATGGCAATTTGTGAAGTTCAGCTGTGAGTGAAAAACTGACTGTCAGCCCCAATTATTCCAAATATTGATTACCTTATAAAAGAAACAACAACGACAACCAGAATAATAAACTCTGTATTCACAGCCTAATCAATAAGCATAAATTGATGAGATATTGTTACTTTTAGTGCCTTATTGTTATTTATTGATCGTAATCAATAGATAACCCTTTAATACTCACTACACTTAACTTGCTGAGATGGAGCCGAGTCTATTCTTATGGAGTTGGTAATATCATTGAAAAATATGATTTTAGATTGTGAAGGAGAATAATATGCGAACAGGTAATATTTTATGGCCTACGGATTTTTCTGATACTGCATCACATGCTTTGCAATATGCCATTGAAATGGCGAATTTATATCAAGTAGGCATTCGTATTTTACACATTGTTGATCAGCCTTCAGATAATGAGAATTATATGATCCTTGCGATAACTCCCCAAGAGTTAGCTAAAAATATGGAAGACGCTGCGGCGAGTAAAATGCATGAGTTATTAGGTCAGTTAAATACTGATTTAAAGATTGAAACGGTTATTCGACATGGTGATGCCATTAATGAGATTTTAGATGAGACTAATAGCGGTGATATAGGCATGGTGGTAATTGCCAGTCATGGAAGAACCGGACTTTCTCATTTTTTGAATGTTAACGTTGCAGAAACGATCGCCAATAAAGCTGATTGCCCAGTGTTAATAGTCAAATAAAATTGGCGCGTATCTCTTGTCCCGCTGCGGTTTAGACGGGACAAAGTGGCCAGCACGTTGGGTGAAAATGTGAGTTGTGTAAACGTCAATACACGGTTGAACTGCCCGAAAGTGAACGTTTCATACTGGGGCAGTACCTGTACGTACAACCTGGTCTTTTCCTCTTGAATTGACTGAATAATGAAGGTCCGCTCATGGCTACTCTCCAACCACTCGACAACATAAAATATTGAAAATAATTGGCAAGGTATTTTACTGTGTCGGATGGCGCTTCGCTTATCCGACCTACACTTACATAAAATCGCTTATTTGGCGTCTCCCACTGGTGAAAATAAAGCGTTTATTCAATACTAATACCTTGCTTTAAAAGGTACTCCACTGCTTTATCAGTATGGGGCTTAAATGCCTTCCAACGGCCAATTGCTTTATTGTTAAGTGGTTGGCGTACTTGCATTTTACTTGCAGTAGAAACTGGTGCGGTGTTTAAGTGAAAATCTATACATTGGGGTTGCCACTCTAGATTACAAAAGCTGACTAACTCTTTTATTTGTTGCTCGGGCTTTGCGACTAACTCTTCGTATTTTACTAATTTTATATTGCTGTGCAGGGCGCTAAAGTGCTGCATGAGTTTGTAAAAACGGCTATAAAATTTTGCAGTGTCGAGTAGGTCGAGCGAGTACGCGTAGTAGGGGTTATTAATGGTAAATAACTGGCGATAGTTACCAATACAGGTGTCCATAGGGTCGCGCAGCATGCAAATAATCTTAGCGTTTGGCAGTGCTTTGGTTATTAAATCGATATAAAAAAAGTTAAACGGGAGCTTATCAATAAAGTGTTTATGGCTGCCTGTTATTACGCGTGTTGCGTTTAAATAGGTTGACCCAAGCTGATTAAAATCAAGCTCGTAGGCTTTGCTGAGCGTTTGAGTGTCGAGTACATGGGGTGTTTGTGTTTGGCTTAGCTTTTTAACACTTAGGCCAAAGTCTTGTAATTCACCTGCCGNGCTCGATAAAATACGCTCAACTAATGTGGTGCCAGAGCGGGGCATACCTAATACAAAAATAGGTTCGGCCGTTGGGTTACCTTGTGTTAGCGCTTGTTTGTGCTGTCCACTTAAGTGTTTAATGTGTTCAAATAACTCAGTTGAGCTTGTATGATCAAACGGCTGTATAGCGCGTTTAGCTGCTTTACCTTGCTCTAACGCGTTAAAAGCTTCTGAAAATTCACCAAGGTCTTGATACTCTTTTGCTAAAGCATGGCCAATATGCAGTTTTGCATCGGGGTGCGTTACTTGCTCAAATACGTTTTTTAAGCGCTCAATATGGTTGTTTTGCTTACTTACTTTAGTTAAATCACTTAATGCAAAATGACTTTGATGATGCAGCGGGTTAAGCGCTATGGCATTTTCAAAAGCGTGTTGGGATTTATCAAATAGTCCTAAAAACTTAGCGCTTACGCCGTAGTTATAATAAAACGGTGGTTGAGCTTTGTTAGCCGCTGTAGCCAGTGTAATAGCGCGCTCAAAGTAGTTAAGTGCGTGTTCGTGAATGCCTGCTTGAGTAAGTGCAACGCCAAGTGTGTCGGCATCAAGGGCTTTAGTTATTTGCTTTAATGGCACCGATAGTGCGGTGTTTTTTGCTTTTTGTAATTCGCCAGTAAGTGCGTAACATTTAGCAAGTTGCGTGGTATATTCAATACTTTGGCCAAGGGTAAGGGCTTTTTCGATGAACTTTATTGCTTTGTGTATTTGCCCAACAGTTAAATTAACCATAGCTAACAAAAAATACCCATCAGCAAAGTCTGGTTTGAGTGTAACTAACTCCACTAGGGCTTTGTGTGCTTGCTCTATTTTACCTTGGTTTAGGGAGTGTATTGCGCTTTGATGAAGTTGCTTTAAATTTGGCTGCATGGTTTTGGTAATTATTATTTTGTAAAAGAAAATAAAAAGGCTCAAATAAATTTGAGCCTTAAAACAGTATTTAAAAAGTGAGACTGTTTAAAAATTACTATAAATTATATTTCAAATTTGTAGTTAAATTTAACACCTACCGTAAGCGGGCGATTAATGTAATGGCCGTAGTTACGTTGTATGTCGGCGCCATTAGCTGATGTTATATCTGCATCTGAACGACGAACGGATGTAACCGCGTATTTGTTGAATAGGTTATCAACATATAGCGTAGTTGACCATGCATCAGCCGTTAATTTAGCTGATATATTACTTAAGCTGTAACCTGGTAGTGTTTCGCCGTTATCACGAAGCCCTACTCTTGAAAGTACATCGCTTTGCGCGGTTAAACCGTAGTTAATATCAAGCGTTTTGTCGTTAAACACGTCTGTTTGATAGTTTACACCCATCGAAAATTGGTTTTCAGGTGAGCCAGGTAAACGGTCGCCGTCTTCTGCGCCACCGGTACCATCGGCATTAAACAAAAATGGTGCGTCTGATGTTAGTTCTGCTTTTGTGTAAGCGTACGTAGCATAAACTGAAAACGAGTCAGATAAAATAGCGCGGGTTGAAATTTCAATCCCTTTTGCATTAGCGCTACCTGCGTTTGAAAGGTACGTTAATTGACCTATATCTGTAGCGCCAGTGATTTGCGCATCATCCCAATCTACGTTAAATAACGCGGCGTTAAAGTGTAGTTGGCTTCTAAACCATGTACTTTTAAAGCCTAGCTCGTAGTTTGTTGTGGTGTCGGCTTCATATAATAATTCGTCAGGTTTACCACAACCTGTTTGTTGATCCTCAACAATTGGATCAGGACATGACACTAAACCGTTTGAACCGCCAATTCTAAAGCCTTCACTTACTGTTACGTAACCCATTACTGAGTCAGTGAACTGGTATTTAGCATTAAATTTAAATAAGTTGCCGTTATCGCCTGCTTCGTCTTTCTCGTATGCAACGGTGGTTACATCAGGATCTACTCCACCATACAATGTATTTGCTAGCGGGAAGTCAAAAGCCGCTTGCGACTCTATGTCGTACTTGTAAAAACGGGCACCAATGGTCACATCTAATTTTTCGGTAACTTGGTAGCCCACTTCACCAAATAGTGCAGACTCAGTGACGGTACTTTTTGTAAGCTCTAAGTATTCTAACGAGTCAGGTCTTAGCTGCTCGCCACCAAAGTTATCGATAGCGAATTGGTCAAAGCCAGGCGTAAACTCTCGGCTTGATGCTTCGGTTTCTGTTTTGTTATAAAAGCCACCCACAATCCAGTTAAAGTCGCTGTCGCCTTGCGACACTAGGCGGATTTCTTGGGTGAAGGTATCTTCTTCGTCAATTTCACGGGTAAACGTTGAAAACGAAGGAAACTCTTCATAACCGTAATCAAGACGAATAAGTAAGTCTGTTTGGTCGCGTTGGCCGTCGGCATCAAAGCTCGAAATACCGGTTGCCGATACTAGCTCTGCAAAACCTAGGTCGGCTTTTAGTTCAAGGCTTAGTAATTGATCTTTTTTCTCGCGAGGCTCTTCAAAGCGATAAGCTGATTCGTATTTGCCTATTACGTCGCTTAAACCGTTGTTTGCATTAAGGCTGTTGTAATGAACAATCGAGCGGCCTTCGTTGTCTTGGTTTTGATAAAAGTAGTTAAGCGTACCTTCAAACGATTCATTTGGTTTAAAGCGAACAGAAATACGACCTGTAGTGGTGGTTTCGCCGTTGGCGTCTTTTACATTTTTAAGGTTGTTATTAACTGCTGAGCTATCGCTCCAATCTGGATCTGGCAACGATACGCCAGGCTCGCG
>NZ_AUTP01000184.1:0-2011 GCF_000498075.1 Pseudoalteromonas sp. TAB23 | reverse complement strand
GTAGCCGTAATCGATAAAACCAGGGTCTTCATATACATTTAAGCTGGCGCGAACTGCTAATTTATCTTCGATAATAGGAAGGTTAAATATAAAACCGCCTTCGCCACCTAAAGAGTCACTTTCTTTTGTTTGAAACAGGTCGCCGTAAACTTCAAGCGATGTAAAATCAAGCTCAGGCTGTTTAAGCATGTAGCGAATTGCACCGCCCAATGTGCCTGCACCATAAAGCGTGCCTTGTGGCCCAATTAATACTTCAACACGCTCAATATCTACTAGGCGCATATCTACCGAAACTGGAATTTCGTTTATATAAGTAGATACCGTGCCGCCATCTGACGATGGACCAGAAGAGTTTGTATTTAAACCACGAACAATAATAGGCGAGCCAGAGCGGCCACCTTGATCGGTAATTGTTAAACCAGGTACCCAGCGTGCTACATCCGCAAGCTCATTGATATTTTGATCTTTCATTATATCTGCATCAAGGGCTGTAATATTTAGCGGTGCATTTTGCACAGAGCCGCTGCGCCTTGTTGCTGTAACTTCGATTACTTCGAGTGATTTGTTTTTAGCTGCAACTTCTTCTTGAGCAAGTGCGGCATTAGGCAATAAAAATACGCTAGAAACAGCGCTCGAAATAGCCAAGGTTAACAAGCTTGGTTTAAACATAAAAAGTGATCCCCAGTTCAAATGTTTTACATTAGTAAATTAAGTTAAGCAGTTTATCAGGGAGTGAAGTAGCTTGGAATATCTAAATTGAATTTTAATTCACTTTTATAGAATAAATATGGTTTGTATGTGGGGTTTTTATTTAGTTAATAGGCAATATAAGCAATAGCTTAGTGCTATTAGGTACAGTTAGGTTAAAAATCACACCCTTGTTTAAAGGTAAATAGTCATTCATTTTTTAAAGATGGTGTTATGACGTGCTCGTTAAACAAATTATTACATTAAAATTGATAGTTTATAATGTCATTAGTTATGCTTTTATCAGCACTATTAAAGTGTGTTTTTATCCCCATTAAGAGTGGTAGTCGTATTTATAAGTAACTGTGTAAGTTATTGAGTGAGCGTGTTTGATTGCCGCTTCGTATACTCTTTTTTGTTTTGTCCGCACTTTTTTGTGCGTGTTTTTAAGGATTAACAATGAGCCAACTATTTTCGCCTTTATCACTTGGGCAAGTAACGTTAGATAACCGTATTATTATTGCACCAATGTGCCAGTACTCAGCAAACAATGGCGCTGCTAGCGATTGGCACACTATTCATTTGGGCCAATTGAGTTTAAGTGGTGCAGGATTGCTAATTTTAGAAGCAACAGCAGTAAACCCAGAAGGGCGTATTAGCTACGGCGATTTAGGGCTTTGGAATAACGAAACCCAGCAAGCTCTGGGCAAAAGCCTAAAAGCAGTAAGACAATATAGCCCTATGCCTATTGGTATTCAGTTGGCGCATGCTGGGCGTAAAGCTTCTACAGGTAAGCCGTGGGAAGATATAGGCGCTATTGCACCTGATGATGTTAATGGCTGGCAAACGCTCGCTCCTTCTGCAATAGCATACGACGCTAACAGCCCTGTGCCAAAAGCAATGAGCCAAGACGACATAGACTCATTAATTAAAGACTTTGTCAGTGCAGCTAAACGCGCTGATGAACTCGGCCTTGATTTAATCGAGCTACATGGTGCGCACGGCTACCTGTTACACCAGTTTTTGTCGCCACTTTCAAACAAGCGCGATGACAACTACGGTGGCAGCCTAGAAAACAGAATGCGCTTATTGCTTGATGTGTTTAAAGCGGTAAGAGCGGTATTTCCTAGTGAAAAAGCAGTGGGTGTACGTATTTCGGCAACTGATTGGGTTGAAGGCGGCTGGGATTTAGATCAATCGATAGTGCTTAGTAAAGCGCTTGATGAACTCGGCTGTGACTTTATTCATGTAAGTACTGCGGGTTTAAGTCCTGAGCAACAAATACCAGTAAAACCTAATTTTCAGGTACCGTTTGCAACAGCCA
>NZ_AUTP01000183.1:0-2734 GCF_000498075.1 Pseudoalteromonas sp. TAB23 | reverse complement strand
ACAAACGGAAACGAACCTGTAGCGAGTACCAGCTTGTCGTACGGGTATTGCTCACCGGTTAATGTGGTCACTATTTTTGCTGATCTATCAATGCCTTCAACCCACTGGCTGGTATGCACATTAATATTAAGCTGTTTATAGTTGTCGTGAGTGGTAAGTGCTAAATCGGCGGCGGTTTTGCCATCAAATACACTTGATAAGTACACGCGATCGTATGCAAGATTTGCTTCTCCGCAAAGTACAGTAATGTCTGCGTTGGCATCGCTTTGGCGCATTTGCTCAACAAAGTGGTGTCCGACCATACCATTACCAATAATGAGTATTTTTTGCGAGGTTTGCATAGGGCATTCCTTAAAGTGACGGTTTAAATGCAATTAACAAAAAAGCCCGCCACAAATACGCAATATGCATAACTGTGTGCGGGCTTCTTTGCCGATGGTTGCTAATAGCTATTGTGCTCACAACCTAAATTTTTGCCGTAAGTAAAACGGGCTTGTTAATAGAATGTTTGCAAAAATACAGCCAATTTTTTAAGTTATTGTTTAAATAGTATTTAATGTATTTTTAGAGTGAGAATAAAACCTATTTTGTTATATGTTGGTGCGCGCATGGCACTAAGAGGGTGCAAGTATTGTCATTGTTTTGTGCATTATCAGTCAATAAAACACCCATTATCATTCATTGTGTATTGAGTTAAATTTACCCCATGAAATACGCACACGAATTACGAGCAAAATGACTAACACAAACTCAATAGATGCTTCACCTTTTCACGAAGGCGAGCTGGCAATACAAGACAAACTCGGTAAACGAGAAATAATGGCAACATTTGGCAAACGTGCCGTGCGCTCATTTATGCCAAAGCAGCATCAAGCCTTTTTTGAGCAGTTACCATTTGTGGTTGCAGGCAGTGTTGATGAAAACGCCGATGTGTGGGTATCTATTGTTTCAGGGCCGCCAGGCTTTTTAAGCTCACCCACACCCACGTCGTTATTAATGAGGCACGCGGTTGATAAAAACGACCCTCTACATAACACATTAAAGATTGCCGGCTCGCCAATTGGTTTGTTAGGCATTGAGCTAAGCACGCGTAGGCGTAACCGTTTAAATGTGCGCGTAGGTGAGGTAATTAGTGATAATCAGGTGAGTTTTAGTGTTGATCAATCCTTTGGAAATTGCCCGCAGTATATTCAAACGCGAGACTTAACGTTTAATAGAGATCCTCTACTTAAAAGTAATGCGGTACAAAAAGTTGAATTTAATACACTTGATAACGCAGCCAGTACGTTAATTGACACCACCGATACGTTTTTTGTTTCAAGCTTTATAACCGCTAAAAACAATCCAAAAATTGAAGGTGTTGATGTTTCTCACCGTGGTGGGTTGCCGGGCTTTGTAAAGCGAGAAGGCAACACATTAACGATTCCTGATTACGCAGGTAACAATTTTTTTAATACCTTGGGTAACTTTTTATTAAACCCAAAAGCAGGTTTGTTATTTCCTGATTTTGACACTGGCAATGTATTAATGCTTACCGGTAGCGTTGAAATTTTATGGGACGGGCACCCAGAGCTTGAAGGCTTTATTGGCGCAGACCGAGGTTGGAAATTTACCCTCACTAAAGGGATGTTGCTTAAAAACTTACTCCCGTTTAGTGCTAAATTTGATGCTTATTCCCCTAACACTAAAATGACGGGCACGTGGCTTGAGGCTGACAAAAATAAANAAACAAGCCGAAAAGCTCAAACATACTTGGCAGCCTTTAAAAGTAACTAAAATAATAAAAGAAAGTAATATAATTACCTCCTTTTATTTAGAAGGGCATAACAATACAACCTTGTTACCGTTTAAAGCAGGGCAGCATTTAACTGTGCAAATACCAAGTAAAAGTCGTGGTAATAGCAATAACAGTAATAGCAAACCTGTTATTAGAACCTACACGGTTTCATCGAGTCCTCATGAACTATTTTATCGGTTATCGATTAAAAAAGAGCTCGGTGGCGAGGTGTCTAACTACTTTCATAATAACGTAAAAGTAGGCGACGTTATTTTAGCTAAATACCCACAAGGGCAGTTTTTTATTGACCCAACTAGCGCCAAACCAGCGGTGCTAATTGGTGGCGGAATAGGTATTACACCTATGATCTCAATGGCTAAACACATTGCCAATGAAGGGCTAAGAACCCGCTATACACGCCCTTTGCATATTTTTCACAGTGCTAAAAATAAACAGCAGCGTGCGTTTTATAACGAGCTAAAAACACTTGCAGATACGAGTGGCGGCGCAATTGATTACTACTCACTTTTATCTCAACCTGAGCTTGATGAAAAGCAAGACAATGGCTTTAACGTAAAAGATAAGAGCTTTGATTTAAAAGGGCGCATAAATGCGGATGTGTTTAGGTATTATTTACCACTTGATGATTACGAGTTCTTTTTATGCGGACCTAAAGCGTTTATGCAACACGTATATAACGAGCTGTTATTACTCGGTGTGCAGGACAAAAACATATTTGCTGAAGCATTTGGGCCCTCCATTATTAAGCGAAAAGTGCTTAACACAAGCGAAGCGCCTAATAAAAGCAAAGAAATGAGCGTAGAAGAAGCAGACAACACCGTAATTAAATTTAGTAAATCGGGCTTTGAACAACGCTGGAACAAAGGCGACAACACTATACTTAATGTAGCCGAATCCCATGGTTTAGAACCTGAATTTGGCTGTCGAAACGGTAGC
>NZ_AUTP01000182.1:0-2742 GCF_000498075.1 Pseudoalteromonas sp. TAB23 | reverse complement strand
CGTAAAAATAAACGCAGGCGCTGTGGTGTATCGCAATAACGTAAATTACCCGGTAGAGCTGGGGCAGGCGCTAATTTGCTGCGCCGTACCTGCTAAAGGCGTTGATGAGCTTGATTTAGAGCTGTAGGTTAAAATCGCACTTGAGGTGTAAAAATTCGCGAAGCCCAAAATGGAATTAATACTGTTTTAGTTAATGCCTATTTAGCTATCCGATTATGTATTTTTATTGGTAGGGTTTTCTTGAAAATACTGTGCATACAATACATCAGCAAAATCATTTTCACTAATTTCGCCGATAACTAAATCTTTTACAGCATCAGCTATTAAATCGTTATCGCTAATTAATTCGTATTCATTTAATGACAAATACTCTAGACCAACAACTAGCCCTGTTCGTTTATTTGCGTCAGGTAATGCATGAGCTATAGCTATACTTGCTGTATATTTAGCTGCTATTTCAAATACATCATCCAATCCATCATAGATAATTGCATTATCTATTCGCCCTAAAGCACCCTGTAATTTAGGAATGTCGACAGAACCTTTCATACCGGGTTCACTTTCTAAAATAAAAGCATTAATTTCAATAACCCTTTCAAATGGAAAGCAAATTATTTCCATTACATATGAGCCAATTTAGTAAATGTTTTTCTGTGCGTTCTTATCGCTAGTTTAGCTTCAGATTTTACAATTTGCTTACCTGATTCCCCAGATAAATCTAAAATTTTAGTTGCTTTAATCTTAGGTCTAGCAACTGCTGAAACGCCGTAAGCTTCTACTTTTTTATTCATCACAATCACCTTTTGATAACGTATTAAGTTGAGTATACATCTATATCATGAAAGAGAACATGGCGAGGTTGTAGAATAACACTAACAGCGAAAATTAATTAAAAAATGAGCTTATGAAATAATCTCTAAGTTTTTAAACATGTAAATAGTACATTTGAAACTTATAAAAAAGCACGATGACTTCTTTTAAAACAGTAGCAAGCTTTTATCACTGGGCAAGTAAACCTACTTTTGTTTCGGGCATTGTGATACCGCCATACATTTCGCGAAGGTCTGAGTGCTCCCCCATATTTATTCCTACCGCCAAATTTTAGATATCTTCTAACTGCTCTGTCAGAAAGAATTCCCCTTATTTTCACATGAAATTTCTCACAGTATTATTCGCATAGATTTGTATCAACTAATTGAATTAATAGTTGTCTGCCAGTCAAAATATCGGCCTATTCACTTACACTAAATTTCAGATTTCACTTAATCAAGCACAAAAAAAGAGGCTACGTAGCCTCTTATAAAACAGTATTAAAAACTTAAAACTAAGCGAGTAAACCCGCTTTTGTTTCAGGCATTGCTATAAAACCATCAAGTTTACGAACGTTGTTTAGCCATCTTAAAATATTGGGATATTGCTCAAGCGATACGCCGCCCTCTGGTGCGTGTGCTATGTACGAAAAGTTGGCAATGTCGGCAATAGTTGGCTGAGTGCCTACTAAGTACTCGCGATTTTGTAAGTATGCATCCATTGTTTTAAATAATGTATGGGCAATGTTTATCGCGTTTTGATGATCAAGCTCTGCGCCAAATACCGTAACCAAACGCGCCGAACACGGACCTGAAGCCACAAGCCCTGCAGCAACGCTCAACCAGCGCTGAATGTGTGCTTGAACAGTTACATCTTCAGGGTACCAGGTTCTATTAGCATCAAACTTTTGTGCTAAGTACATTAAAATAGCGTTTGAATCGTTAATAATGTCATCGTTATGTTTAAGTACCGGGACTTGCCCAAAAATATTCATTTTTAGAAAGTCAGCTTGTTTTTGTGCGCCGTTTTGCAGTGCAACATCAACCATATTTACATCAAGATTTAAAAGCGATGTAAATAGCTCTGCACGATGTGAATGACCAGATAAAGTAAAACGGTATAGCGTTAGGTTGCTCATGGGTTGTCCTGTTTTTAATTTTGAATAGTGATTTTTAATAACGCTATTCTTTCACTATTATCAGTTTTGAAAAACCGAGCTAGTAAGGAATAAATGTCAATGCTATATTGACAATCATGGATACTATTATTGGCATTAAAACAATCATAGCGGTTGTTGAAACNCAGCCGCAGGCGATAGACTAGGGCTTTCAAAGGCACTGGTCAGTAAGTACGTGGGCATTGTAGAGCAAGACTTAGGGGTTAGATTATTTAACCGCTCCACGCGCAGAATTTCGATTACCGAGGCGGGGCAAAGTTATTACGCAAGCGTAGTGCCTGTAATTGAAAGCTACAGCGAAATGCTCGATAACTTATCGGGTCAAACAGCGCTTGCTAGCGGCAAGCTTAGGGTGAGTGCGCCGGTGTCGTTTGGTGAATCAAACCTTGCGCCGTTAATGCCTGAGTTACTGAGCCGCTATCCCGATTTAAGTATTGATTTAGTGCTTTCAGACAAAACAATTGATTTGCTAGAAGAGGGGGTTGATTTAGCAATAAGAATTGGCAGTGTGTCTGACTCTAATTTAATTGCGAGGCAAATTACCAGTTACCCTTTAATTTTATGTGCATCAGCAGATTATATTCAGCGGTTTGGTGCACCTATAAGTGTTGGCGAGCTTGAACAACACGCTACGGTGATTGATAGCAACTTTAAAATAGGTCGCCATTGGCCTCTAGTTTCACCTAGTGGTGAGGCATTAACGGCAAGCGTAAACTCGCGTGTTTCGGTTAATAATCCGCAAGCTGTAAAAGAGG
>NZ_AUTP01000181.1:0-3920 GCF_000498075.1 Pseudoalteromonas sp. TAB23 | reverse complement strand
TTAATGCCGATCAGTTAAGAAATATTTAACGATCCATTGACCGATCTTCTGGTTAGTTTATAAAGGCTTCTGAATTTATTCAGGAGCCTTTTATTTTGCAACTCACTACCGCACTTTCTCTAGCCAATAGCTACGCACCCAATTCAGAAGGCTTAGGTCAACTGAGTGATTTTTTATGCCCTGAGTTTATCAAACAATGCGCAGAAACCGCAGGTGTCGCGACGATAAGGAAAAGAAGGCTTCCTGTTGAGATGGCCGTTTGGACAGTCATTTGTATGTCGTTTTATCGTGAAGACCCACTGTGGAGTATTGTCAGTAAATTAGGGCTCGCTTTACCAGGTAAAAAAGAACTCGTTGCGCCCAGCGCGGTTGTACAGGCTAGGCAGCGGCTTGGGGCTGATGCCGTTAAACAGGTTTTTGAGCAAAGTCAGCAAATGTGGAATGCTGATGCGAACCATCCCACATGGTGCGGGCTATCACTACTGGGTGTTGATGGTGTCATTTGGCGCACACCGGATACTGCTGAAAATCAACATGCATTCTCCATGTGGAAAAATCAGTATGGTGACACGGCCTTCCCTCAGGTTCGCATGGTGTGTTTGATGGAGTTAACTAGTCATTTATTAATGGGGAGCGCCTTTGATAGTTGTCGTACAAGTGAAATGGTGTTGGCTGAAGACTTAATCGAGGCAACACCCGATAACTCACTGACGTTATTTGATAGAGGCTTCTATTCTCTAGGCTTACTCAATCGTTGGCATCATGCTGGGGTAAATAGGCATTGGCTTCAACCGATGAGAAAAGGCACGCAATATGAAATTGTTCGCTCTCTAGGTCGTCAAGACAAACTCATCAAGCTAAAAGCAACAGCACAAGCGAGAAAAAAGTTCGACGATTTACCAGAGAGCATTGAAGTTAGGCTAGTCACAAAAACGGTTAAGGGGAAAGAGGTGAATATACTCACTTCATTAACAGACCCAATGCGTTTCCCTAAGGCTGAAATTGTTGACCTCTATAGTGATCGGTGGGAAATTGAACTTGGTTATCGAGAAATGAAACAAACCTTACTGAATAGTCACTTTACGCTACGCAGCAAGAAACCTGAGATGATAGCGCAAGAATTATGGGGCGTAATGTTGAGCTATAACTTGCTCCGATACCAGATGGTGAAAATGGCGCAGAAAAAATCTGGAATATATGCAAAACACCTGAGTTTTACGACGTGTGCTATTAGTATTATTAACCTTATTCATACAATGTTTATAGAAAATGCAGGACGGATACCTAAATCAATAGAGCAATTACAAGCTCAAGTTGAACATCACATATTGCCGATAAAACGGGAGCGGGCGTATCCGAGGTGTGTGAAACCAAAACCCAGTAAATACCCCAATAAAAAAAGCCAGTCAGCTGTTAACTGACTGGCATTAAGCATGTTGCTGGCTTTTTTGGTCGTGTATTATTTTTAAAGCGTATGCCTTGTGATAGGCTTTAATTAAGAAAATGCACATTCGTTTTACTATTTACAAAATAATGTCAGTTCTGTGAATTAATAAGCAGATAAACTTATTCAACCTAAAGGTTTTTTTCATGAAAATCAGCAGCAATTTCGACAGTGGTAATATCAAAGTTATTGAAGCCACCGATCCTTTAAATATTCAATTAGAAATTAATAAAGATCACCAGTCTGAATTTTATCAGTGGTTTCACTTTCGTCTTGAAACAACGCCTTACCAATTGCATAAGTTAAATATTAATGAGCTTGATAAATCAGCTTACCCAGATGGTTGGGAAGGGTATCAAGCCGTTGCATCATATGACCGCCAAACATGGTTTCGTGTACCATCAAGCTATGAAAATGGCACATTAAGCTTTGAAATTGAACCAGAGTGCGGCAGCGTGTATTTTGCTTACTTTGCGCCATACAGTTACGACCGCCATTTAGATTTATTATCTTGGGCACAAAGCCAAGGCGCTTGCCAATTAATAACGCTTGGTGAAACACTTGATGGCCGCGATATGAGTGTGCTCAAAATTGGTGAGCCAAGTGAAGATAAGAAAAATATCTGGATCACAGCACGTCAACATCCAGGTGAAACAATGGCAGAGTGGTATGTTGAAGGTCTACTGCACAAACTTCTTGATGACGAAGACCCACATGCAGCTGCGCTTCTATCAAAAGCAGTGTTTTACGTTGTGCCAAATATGAATCCAGATGGCAGCGCACGCGGACATCTCCGTACTAATGCTAAAGGCGTTAACTTAAACCGTGAATGGCAGACACCAAGCATGGAGAATAGCCCTGAGGTTTACCTAGTACTAAATAAAATGCGCGAAGCTGGCTTAGATATGCACTTAGATATACACGGCGATGAAGCTATTCCGTATAACTTTGTGGCAGGCAGTGAAGGTATTCCAAGTTACGATGCTCGTCTTAAAGGCCTTGAAGATAGCTTTAAAGCTGCGCTTTTAACTATTACTCCAGAGTTTCAAGATGAGCATGGCTATCCAAAAGATGAGCCCGGCCAAGCTAACCTTACGGTAGGTTCATCAGCTACTGCTGAAGAATTCAAAGCATTAACGTACACAATTGAAATGCCATTTAAAGACAACAACGATTTACCTGATCCAGACTATGGCTGGTCAGACCGTCGTTCGTATCAATTTGGTCAAGATACGTTAGCGGCAATTGTTAATGTTGTTGATAATTTAAGATAAAACGTTTATTTGAAGGGTATCAATAGTTTTGATGCCCTTTTTGCTTTTAGTAAAATCCCTTTTACAAAAAATAATAATCATATAGCAACTCCATTCCAAAACGTTTTTAACGTTTCTTCGCCGCGTATCATCACCGTATCGGTACAAATCAATCTACTTTCCTTTAAATACTGCTGATGCAGTGCCTTGCAATAGCTACGTAATTAAATATTTTGAAAATTAAGTGTTAACAAAGTTGGGGTACTTAAGTTAAGATTAATTAAGTAATGAGTCGGGACGGGAGAGGTAAAACCTTATTTCGTGAAACTTATGTTGCGTAGTAGCTAAAGCAGAGTCTCGTAATTAAAAATAATAAATATAACTATAGAGGATATCCATGGAAGCTTTTGTAAGCGCTGTTAATGATGTTGTTTGGAGTAATGCACTCATCTATTTATGCCTAGGCGCAGGCTTGTTTTATTCAGTATTAACTCGATTTGCTCAAGTTAGACATTTTAAAGAAATGTGTAAGTTATTATTTAGTCCAAACACGTCTGATAAAGGTATCTCATCTTTTCAAGCCCTTGCAGTATCGTTGTCTGGACGAGTTGGCGTAGGTAATATTGCAGGTGTTGCAGCAGCTATCGGTTTTGGTGGACCAGGTGCTATTTTTTGGATGTGGGTTGTTGCTTTTCTAGGTGCAAGTACCGCATATGCAGAATCTACTTTAGGCCAAATTTATAAAACAGAAGAAAACGGGCAATATCGTGGCGGTCCAGCGTATTATTTTGACCGTTGTTTAGGGCAAAAATGGCTAGCTGTTTTATTTGCTGTTTCGGCAATTATTGCATGTGGTGTTTTTCTGCCAGGCGTACAAGCAAATGCGGTAGGTAATGCGTTTACTCAAGTGTTTGGCGATGGCAATATGGTTTCTACTAGCTTTGGTGACGTAGGCAGCTTTAAATTGGTCGCTTTGGCAATTATCCTTATTGTTTTGGCGTTTATTATTTTCGGCGGAATAAAGCGTATTGCGAACTTTACGCAAATAGTAGTGCCATTTATGGCGCTTGGTTACATAGTATTGGCACTAATCGTAGTATTTTTAAATTTAGATAAAGTGGGTGATATATTTTATTTAATTATTAGTGATGCGTTTACTGCGCAGGCCGGTTTTGGTGCTGCTATTGGTTGGGGCGTTAAACGCGGTATATATTCTAACGAAG
>NZ_AUTP01000180.1:0-31275 GCF_000498075.1 Pseudoalteromonas sp. TAB23 | reverse complement strand
GCTGGCCACCAATCTTGGCTATCGGTCATTAAGCTTTTTACGTCTGTTTTTAGCGCGTCAAGATCGATTGATTTAAATGCTTCAGCGTAATTAAAGTCGCTATTGTATGGGTTTGATTTGGTGTCGTGCTGATGAAGAATGTCTAAGTTTAGGGCATTTGGCCACCAATCAGTATTGGGATTAGACGTTTTAGTATTACTGCCGTGCATGACCGGACATTGGCCTGCTTTAGGGTTGCTCATTGTGGAATCCTTATAATAGAAAAGTAAAATACTTAATCAATCAGTATTGTTGCTTATGTATTTATAACTTTTTAAAAAGTAACGGTTATTTTTATTTAATCGGCTTGCTTATTATTTAGTGTGCCTGCCTAAACACTTACGTATCCTTAATATAGGCGCATAAATTATGCTACGCCAGCCTCAACATACTATTTAAAACGATTGCTCCAATTTATATTTTTGATTAGCCTTTTGCTAATGATGTATTTAACAATAGCTTTGTAATTACGTTTAAAATAATAGTAAAAATAAATCTGATGACGCTCGTGTAAGGTATTACGTAAGATAAAAAAACAAATTAGTGAATTAACCTTAACCTTTTTACTAGACCTGTGATCGAATTGAAAAATTTCGGCGTAATGGTATGTGAAGGGTTTGAAAGTGGCTTTAATTTATTTAAAGCGCACATTGGAATACCCCCCTTCACCATGAAATTGTAGTTATATAGTTATAATTATAAAGGTGCATTACTTAAGCCCAATGCACCTTTACTTTATAAACCGAATACTTTGAGTATTCTTATATTTTTAACTAATTGAATTGAATTAAGTATTTGTTCATAAAGATTCAGTTAGTATGAGGTTGTTCTCCTGTGAATCCCTACGACATATTGTTGTTTTAAGCAGTTTTTGCCAGCTCATATTGAGCTGGTTTTTTTTTGCCTATTTTTTCCTAAAACCACCTAAGTATTAGCAAAGTGCTCATGCTTTACCCTATTATTGCTAAGCTCACTAAGCTAAAAAATTCTTACAGCTATTGCTCCTATCTAAATTAGGTCAATTTTAATCCTGAAAAGTCAACGCGCCCTAGGGCGTGTTGTTCTTTGTGGATTGAAATTTGTTCAATCTAGGGGCGATTAAATCACGGCGCGAGGTTTGTAACCTAGTGGGCTAAGTAAAAACCGAGCAACAAAGAGTTAATCGTCCCTAGAAAGAACCCAAAGGGCAGCGCATGTTTGGTATTAATGCTGCGTTATCGCCTATTTATGGGGAGTAACCACACTACATAGGCTCTACCTTGCCTAAAAACCAAACATACTGTTGCAAATTCCCCCACCAAAGTTCAACACGCCCTAGTGCCATTCAGCCCTGCATGTTAAAGTTATTACAGTAATTAATTTAATTAGGCGTACCGATGCGTTATTACCTATCTACACTTTTTGTTTGTTTAACTTTTTTTTCGGGCATAGTAAATTCTGCTGAACAAAAACCAGCAGCCCCTACAGCACAACAAGAGCAACAAGCCCTCAAACAACTTAAAGAGTCTATGTTTAAACCGCTAATGGAGCGCTACATACTCGACGAGCTAAAAGCCGTAAGGCAAGATCAACAAAAACTCCGTGAGGATGTAACTAAGCAAGTTACTCATGCACAGCTTGATACTGCAGATCGCGCATTAACGTACACTACCGATACTATTAATAATGTATTTTTTATAATTACCGCTACGGCTTCTATTTTGGTTTTAGTGGGCTGGAACTCACTACGCGATGTTAAAAACAAAGTAGAAGATATTGTAAATACACGTGTAAGTGTAATTACTGACGAGTATGAAGACCGATTAAAAATTCTTGAAGAAAAACTACGCGTACGCTCAGAAGAAATTCTCAGTAACCAAGAGCGCATATCGGTTACCAACGAGGTTCATTCGTTATGGATGCGTGCCAATTTAGAAAGTGATTTTGCGAATAAAATTGAAATATTTGATGAGATTTTAAAACGTAAACCAGAGGATGTTGAAGCCATTGCTTATAAGGCCGATGCATTATTAGAAATAAATGAAACAGCACAAGCCATTGAGTTGTGTAATCAAGCCATTGATATAGATAGTGTCTATGGTTATGCCTATTGGCAACGAGCATGTGCTTATGCACTAACACATAAGCATGCTGATGCATTAGCCGACATTAAAATGGCACTTGAATACTCTCCAAACTTACGTAATGAGCTATTACATGAGAGCGCATTTGCAAGCTTACATGACAACGACAGCTTTAATACGATAGTAGCTGGTGAAGTTGTTTAAGCACTCAGTATTTGGCCTGTATGATTAGGCGCAACATCATAAAAAAGGGCCTTGGCCCTTTTTTGTTTTTAAAGGTTCAGTTTGTTGTGTAATTAGAAGCTTTACTGCGCTCTACAAACTCTGCTCTACCGTAGAGTTAAGACCTAAAGTGATTAATTCACAAAGAGGTTTAGAGACGCTGCGCTTTTAGAGGAGAGCTTAGAAGTTAAAATAATCAGAAGTTGTGCTTCTAACATGAGCAACAAGTCATACTCTAAACTTGGTATAAACACTGCTATTCGCGCAGGTTACAAGCTTTTAAAGCAACGCTTGTACTTTTATAATGCCGAGTCAGCATTGGTTTTGCTCTTCTCATTTGCTCCTCTTTTTCTTCTCTGCGTGCATACTATTTTTTAGGGCTGTTATACACAAATAGGTTTAGAGACGCTGCGCTTTTAGAGAAGAGCTTAGAAGTTAAAATAATAAAAACAATCAGAAACTGTGCTTCTAACATGAGCAACAAGTCATACTCTAAACTTGGTATAAACACTTCTATTCGCGCAGGTTACAAGCTTTTAAAGCAACGCTTGTACTTTTATAATGCCGAGTCAGCATTGGTTTTGCTCTTCTCATTTGCTCCTCCTTTTCTTCTCTGCGTGCATATTGTTTTTTAGGGCTGTTATACACAAATAGGTTTAGAGATACTTCGCTTTTAGAGTAGTTAGCTTAAGTAATTAGAAGCTGTGCTTCGCGCGCGAGCAAGCTCTGCGCCTACAACACAGCAAATCACGTCAAAATCCGATGCAATATTGTATGGTGGCTTATTTTCTTCAGGCATAAAAAAAGCCGCATAAAATGCGGCTTTGGAGGTTTAGTCTCACTTCACTTTGGGCGTGTCTCCAAAACTTAGTGAATACGTTACCAAGGAACTGTTATGTATTATTTAAGCTATTGACTCTAATGCAATTTTAACCATTTCGTTAAACGTGCTTTGACGCTCACCAGCAGGTGTTGCTTCGCCAGTGATTACGTGGTCACTTACTGTAAATAATGCCATTGCGTTTGCGCCGTATTCAGCTGCAACGCCGTATAAACCTGCTGTTTCCATATCTACTGCTAGCATGCCTAACTTGTCTAAGTCTTTATAGAACGAGTCATCTGCTTGATAGAATGTGTCTGTCGTAAATACGTTACCTACTTTTGCTTTAATTCCTAGCTCTTTAGCAGCGTTTACGCCGTTTAAAAGTAGGTCAAAGTTAGCAATAGCAGCAAAATCGTAGCCACGTACGCGTGCACGGTTTACGTTTGAATCTGTGCTTGCACCTTGTGCAAAAATTACGTCACGAATTTTGATATCTGTGCCAATACCGCCACACGTACCAATACGTATAATATTTTTAACGCCAAAGCTTACAATTAGCTCACGTGCATAAATAGACATTGATGGAATGCCCATGCCTGAACCCATGATACTTACTGGCTTACCTTTGTAAGTACCAGTGAAACCGTACATGTTACGAACGCCTGTAACTTGTACTGCATCATCTAAAAAGTTTTCAGCAATATATTGCGCACGTAGCGGATCGCCTGGCATTAATACTGTTTCGGCGAAATCACCAACGTTTGCACTGATATGCGGAGTACTCATTAATTGTTTTCCTTTTTATTTGGCGTTTTTAGCTCATTTAAAAAGCTGTCGCCGTAATCAAGCGCAGATAAGCTAAACCACTGTGCCAGTGTTTGACCTATATCTGCAAAGCTGTTGCGTTCACCTAATGGTGTGTTACTCATACCTGGTTGGTATGCAATAACAGGTACGTATTCACGAGTGTGCTCAGAACCTGGAAAGGTTGGGTCACAGCCATGATCTGCAGTGATCATTAATACGTCATCTGCTTTTAAATGATTTAGTATAGTTGGTAAATAGTCATCAAATTCTTTTAATGCTTTTGCGTATCCTACTGGATTACGGCGATGACCAAATTTTTCATCAAAATCAACTAGGTTAGTAAAGATTAAGCTACGATCTGGCGCGCTTTCCATTACTTCGCTGGTTTTTTCTAGCAAGTTCATAAGCCCAGGTGCTTTATGCTTTTGGGTTATGCCCTGATGCGCGTAAATATCTGAAATTTTACCAATACTAATTACTTCGCCGCCGTCTTTTGCTAGTACATCTAGCAATGTCGGTGCTGGCGGAAGTACTGAATAGTCACGACGATTACCCGTTCGAGCAAAGTCTTGGCTATTTGAACCCAAAAATGGCCGCGCAATCACTCGTCCTATATTCATTTCATCAAGTAGCGCCCGTGCGATTTCGCAAACTTGATAAAGCTTCTCTAGGCCGAATGACTCTTCATGCGCGGCTATTTGAAACACGCTATCAGCTGAGGTGTAACAGATTGGTTTACCTGTTTTTACGTGCTCTTCACCTAGCTGTTCTAAAATAGTAGTTCCTGATGCATGGCAATTGCCTAAAATGCCAGGAATACCTGTACGAGCAATAAACTCGTCTATAAATTCTTGTGGGAAACTTGGCTGTGTCTTTGGGAAATATCCCCAATCAAATAACACAGGTACGCCTGCCATTTCCCAATGACCTGATGGCGTATCTTTTCCGCTAGAGATTTCTTTAGCGTAACCCCATGCACCTTGAGGAGCTTGGCGGTCTGAAATTAAACACGGTTCGCCACCGGCAGCTTCACATGCATCCACTAACCCAAGTTTTGATAGGTTAGGAAGCGACAGTGCACTGCCTGTTTCGTCGTAATATGCTTTTAGTAAGTGAGCGAATGTATTAGCCCCAAGATCGCCGAATTTATCTGCATCTGGTGCTGCACCGATTCCTAGGCTATCTGCCATTAAAATAATTGCTCTTGCCATTTTGACCTCACTTTGATTCTAGGTGGTTACTTTATCCGCTGATCGAATTTTCCGTACAGGACAAAAGTCCTGTTTCATAAAACCTAAACATTATAAATTTGCACCCTTGAGCGAAGCAAAAGAGATTAATCGTGTCTTTTTTGCTATTGTGATCTACCAACAATATATCTTTCTGTGTGGATGAGAACTTTAGTGACACGAACTACTATTATAGCCATTGCAGGCGCATCAGCGTCGGGCAAATCTCTTTTTAGCCAAACAATTTACAATGAATTGGTTAATGAGCTTGAACCAGGCGCTATCGCCATTATTGAAGAAGATGCTTATTACAAGGATCAGTCGCATTTGCCGATGGCTCATCGTACGCAAACAAATTACGACCATCCAGATGCATTTGAACACGCATTAATGCTTGAGCATTTAACGCAACTTCGTTGTGGTAACTCAGTAGAAGTACCAACGTATGATTATGCTCAGCACACGCGTAGCGCAACCACACGCCGAGTGCCAGCTGCTAAAATACTCATTGTTGAAGGTATTTTACTACTGAGTGATAAAGCGCTTAATAAAGAATTTGATATTAAGGTGTTTATAGACACACCTTTAGATATTTGTTTAATGCGTCGTATGCAACGTGATATGGAGCAACGAGGCAGAACATTACAATCTGTTGTTGAGCAATATCAGGCAACTGTTAGACCGATGTTTTATCAATTCATTGAGCCTTCTAAGCATAACGCTGATTTAGTTGTGACTCGAGGCGGCATGAACCGCGTTGCGATTGATATAATAAAAAGTAAAATTAAATATTTACTACAAGAATAACAACGGGAAACATTTGTATGACAACATTTATGAGCTTAGTAGGCATGTGTGTGCTACTAAGCATTGCCTTTGCTGCGTCAACTAATCGCAAGGCAATTAATTTAAGAACCGTTGGTATAGCATTTGCGATGCAAATTGTTATAGGCGGNCAGCCGTATCGTCGGTTATTGGTTATGCTAATGATGGTATTGGGTTTTTATTTGGTCCACTCGCCTCACAAGACACATTAGGTTTTATTTTTGCAATTCAAGTTTTGCCAGTTATCGTGTTTTTCTCAGCGCTTGTTGCTGTGTTATATCACCTTGGCATTATGGATTGGATAATTAGGATTTTAGGCGGCGGTTTACAAAAATTATTGAAGACCTCTCGCACAGAATCGCTTTCAGCAACTGCAAATATTTTTGTAGGCCAAACTGAAGCACCGTTAATAGTTAAGCCATTTATAGCAACGATGACAAAGTCGGAATTGTTTGCAGTAATGGTAGGTGGCTTAGCCACTGTAGCAGGCTCTGTAATGGCCGGTTACGTAATTATTGGCGTAGATCTTAAGTATCTTATTGCTGCAAGCTTTATGGCTGCACCAGGTGGTTTCTTAATGGCAAAAATGATTGTGCCAGAAACTGAAACGCCTAGAGATAACTTAGCTGATTTAGATTTAGATGACGAAGATAAGCCTGTAAATGTAATTGATGCAGCTGCATCAGGTGCTGCAAACGGTATGCATTTAGCACTTAATGTAGGTGCAATGTTACTCGCTTTTGTAGCGCTAATTGCACTATTAAATGGTTTATTAGGCGGTATTGGCGGGTGGTTTGATTACCCAACATTAACGCTTCAAGAAATATTAGGTTATGTATTTGCTCCAGTTGCATGGTTACTAGGTGTGCCATGGGATGAAGCGATTATAGCCGGCAGCTTTATTGGTCAAAAGATAGTAGTGAACGAGTTTGTTGCTTACTTAGACTTTATAAATTATCGCGATACGTTAAGTGCGCACACACAAGCAATTGTTACTTTTGCTTTATGTGGGTTTGCTAACTTATCATCGATAGCCATTTTACTAGGTGGGTTAGGCGGTATGGCGCCTAGTCGGCGGAAGGATATCGCACGCTTAGGGCTCAGAGCAGTGTTAGCAGGATCTATGGCTAACCTTATGAGCGCAGCAATTGCTGGGTTTTTCCTCTCGCTAGCTTAGAAACTTATTGAGATGAACACCGGTGTTGCAAAACAAGAGGATAGCGCTTTAAGGGGTTAAAGCTCTATCTGACTTGAACGATACTTCACCAAGGGCCGCAAGGCCCTTTTATCGTTTTAGGCCTTAATTTTTTAGCCTCACCTACTTCAAACTTCAAGCCACTTATCTATCTAGCCTCCTTTATAGTTATACATAACTCAAATAAACCAATATCTTAGTAACAAGTTCACATAAATAAATTTTTGTGTTTTTCATATTTTCAGCCACACTTATTATTACTTAAGCTAACCGAATGACGATTCGCTATTGTGAAATATATTCTTTATTCTCTTTTTTTAATTTGCTCTGTGTATGTTCAAGCAAAGGAAGCCCTGCTTGTTGTTACAGAGTTAGCACCACCAAACCAAGTATTGATTAATGGCGAGGTAGCAGGTGAAGGTACTCAGTTTATTAGAGATATATTTGCTGAGGCTGATCTCACACCTAACATTCAAATGTATCCTTGGGCACGTGCTTATAAAATTGCAGATGAGTTAAAAAACACCTTTATATACAGCCTTGCACGCACTGTAGAGCGAGAAAATAAATTTTATTGGATTGGACCAGTTGGACGATTTGAGCTGGGCTTTATCGGCCTATCAGAGCGTGATGATCTTATTATAAATAATACTGAACAAGCAAAAGTGTATAAAATTGCAATGCAACGCAATGACTTTTCAACACAAACCCTCACGAAACTTGGATTTGAAGTTGTTTTAACCTCTGATATTCAAAAATCATACTCTTTACTATTAGCTAAAAAAGTAGATTTAATAGTAGACGATCCATTATATATGCAGCAGATGAGCGACTACCTAAAGCTCAAACCAGCACACTTAAGGTTTATCTATAAAATAGATGAGCTAACAATTGATGCTTATTTAGCTGCGAATAAAAAAACAGATATGCGTTTAATTGAAGCACTGCAAGCTGCATTTTTAAAAATAAAGCAAAATAAAGGGCTGCCTTACGAAAGATAAATCATTGAAGATAAGTATGCTTATGGGCGACAAAATCATCTTTCATTTTTAACTTTTTATATTCTTTGTTAAATCGCTTTATGGCACACACAACTACTTACTTATTAAATGCGATGCAATTGCTAGCAAGCGCACAAAGATGTAATTTTTGCAGCCTTTCAGCACCTTCCCCACTTTATAGTCAAAGGTTCCAGCTGATGCATTATTGTCATTATGAGCCCAAAATTAGATCTATTTTTCTTTTTAAAAACAAATCCATATATTGTTTTCGCCTCCAAACATTAGTAAGTTTTTACCCGCTTTAAAACCAATTTTATTTACTATGATTCGTATATATCACCCCTTACAATTTTAAAGAAAACTGCTTTGCATCTTTTTGATTATTTATACTAATACCAATTCCAATAAATAGAGGTTCACGTTCGGTGTTTTCGCTATTGAAACAATGCCTAAGTGAGGGTCTTTATGAACTAAGTTATAAGCACGCTTCCAAAGAAGCAATTTAAACTCGCAGGTTATATCAATAGCTGTGCAAATATCTTTTACAATATCGAGAGTACTACTAACAAGCTGGTCTTTGTCGTTTTGAATTTGTTGTTTTGAAATTATAAGGGAGAAATGTTCGGTATAAGTTACAAGCTTCAACTCACTTGCATTAGCGTAATGGTTTAGAAGAATGACTTAGAAGAATAGAAAAACAAATATTAGGAGGGGCTTAATAATAGCAATATCATTTAGTTAATTTACATTGATAATGGACGTTGCTTGGTTTGAGTCAAATTTCAGACACAAAAAAAGCGCCTTAAGCGCTTTTTTTCATTTTACTTAAAAAGTAAAATTATACAGCTGTGATGTTATCAGCTTGTGGACCTTTTTGACCTTGTGAAAGAGTAAACTCTACACGTTGGCCTTCAGCTAAAGTTTTGAAACCTTCGCTTTTGATTGCTGAGAAATGTGCGAAAACGTCTGGGCCATTTTCTTGCTCGATGAAACCAAAACCTTTAGACTCGTTAAACCACTTAACTGTACCTGATACGATGTTAGACATTGTAATATCCTGAAATAAAAATAAAAATATGCTCATAAGAGCGGGTGTAGCAAAAAATGAGATGGTACTTTAAAAACTTCAGGACGGTACTACAAGTATTACTTATATCGAAATGGAGATTTATAGCTTACATGCTTTCTTTCTAGCTGCGGCCCACTATATAGAGTTTAAATAATATGTCAAGTACCTATCTATAATCAGAATAATAAACAACCAAAACTACTTTTAGTTGTTGTTAAAATTCAAATTCTAATGCGAGCCTAAAACTATGGTTTTTTTCTGATTGGCTTATCTCAGTGATGAAACCCGCTTCCCATTTTAATTGCTTTTGCCCATCAAAGCGCTGTAAACCTATAAAGCCAGGCCCTATACCAATAAAGTCTTCACCTACGTAAACCTCTATAGAAGGCTGGAAAGCAGAGCGATATCGATAGCGATATTGTGCTCTAAACTCACTTTCCCATTCGTTTTTAATGTCTTGCCCCCACTCATAAACCAAAAAAGCGTTTAGCGTAAGACTTGTTTTTCCAAATTCTTTTTCGATCACAAAACCCGAGGTTGCCTCATACACATCTTCGTTATGTTTTTTTTCAAGCTCAAATAACGCGCCCCAATCAGCCCATAATTTACCTTGCTCAATTAATTGCCAACGTAGCTCAAGCTCATAAGCTTCTAAACCAAAATCGCCGTTATCGTCTCGCTCACCAACTAAATAGCCTTCCAGTGCCATTGTATCGTTAATAGCACCACCGCCACCCAAACGCTGCGCTAGTATGTTGCCACTATCTGTTTGGTGCGACACTAATCGCCACTCAAACTCACGCTCAAAAGGCAAAACATAGGGGTGATATACCTTATCAACAACAATACCATCAGCCTTTACTTGGATTGAGAATACCAACAAACAAAGAGCGGTAAAACTAAGCGCTAAATATAGGTTGAGTGCTTTCATACACGTTCCTTAGTTATTGAAGCTGGAATAACATAACAAAGTAATAAAAATAACACGCTGCTTGTACTATATATAAGTACACTCATTAAATCAGGAGTGGCCTCGTAACCAACAAGAGCACGTAGTACGCGGCCTAGCTCAGAGTTTTCGTTTAACAAATCACGTAAATCCCACACTGTTGAGGTGTTTGTAATTAAATCTATTTGACTCGCTAAATCCAGTGCAACTAATAATTTAGCCGCGCTGTTAAAAGCAAGCAAAGTAAAAAGCGGATACATACCAAAACGGTGCTTAATTGCATTCATTAAAAAGTACAGCAATACGCTAAAACTTAAACAAATTCCAACACCTAATAAAGTGCCAATAAATAAGCTTTGCCCTGCATCATTATTTTGCCAAAAACTGGTGAGGTAAATAATATAGTGGCTTAAATAGAGCGTTATTGTGCTTATAACTGCGATATAAAATGCCGCTGACTTTTGCTTTAGTGCAAATACCAATACAGCAATAAATATAGTGATACATAGCCCTATTTGTGAGTACTCTAACCCTTGGTGTTCAAACCACTGGCTCACCCACGACGCACTTTGCATGTACAAAAACGACATTACCGCGCCTATTACTAAAGCAGACCCTATTTTTAAAAAGCTTTGTTTTTTAACTACTTGCAGTAGCACTAATAAAATAGCCACAGGTAGTAATTGATTAAGGCTCATGACTAAACTAGTTATTAGCATGCTGCGCCCCTTCATCGCTAACTATAACAACGCCCCTTGCTGTATTTGGCGAAAACTCACCAAAAAACTCGTAATGCCCTTTACTTAGCGGTCCTATATAAATAATACTTTTACGATTTGGGTAGAGTACTTTTTCTCTGTTTAGATCAAAGCTATCAAACTCTTCTGGTGTACTATCTTGGTTTTCTATCAATAGTTTTACTTTTTTATTTGCGGGAATAATTATTTGCGAGGGATAAAACAAATGATCTTTTAAAATAATAAGGTACTCTTTACTCGCCGCGTTAAACGACAAAAATAGCAAACAACAAAGACATTGATTAAATAAACGTTTAGTCACTTTTTACTCCTGTAAAAGTAACCTTAACGGTTAGTCCGCCTAAAGGGCTATTCGCTAAATGAATACTTGCGCCATAAATAGCAATTATGTGTTGAACAATCGCCATACCTAAACCCGCACCTTGCTCGCCTGATGGATGTTGATCGCCACCCACGCGATAAAAGCGATTAAATATTCGGTCTTTTTGCTCTTCGGTCATGCCCGCACCAGAATCATCAATTTGCCAACTAAAGCCGTTATTACTTGACGCTAATTTAATTATAATTTGACCATTATCAGGTGTGTATTTTATGGCATTGCTAAGTAAATTAGCGATGAGTGTGGTTAATGTAAATTCATCACCATTAATTACAAAATCATCACCTTCGAGGCTAATCGTTTGATTTTTTCCGTCTATTTTGTCGTATTGCTCCGATACAACTTGCTGAGTAATCGCTAGCAATGACTGCTCGCTAAACTGCCTCTGCCATTGCTCAGGCTGAGTGCGCCCTAAAATTAGCATTTGTTCAACAATATTACTTAAGCGATTAATGCCTTGTGACATTGCTTGGAGTTCTTGATGGTTTTGCGAGTTGCTTTGCTTACTAGCTAAATTGTGTACATTAATTTTTAAGCTACTGAGCGGGGTACGTAATTCGTGAGCTGCATCTGAAGCAAAAAAGCGCTCTCGTAAGTAAGCGGTTTCTACTCGTTTAAATAAATCGTTTAAACGATTAATAACAGGTTTAATTTCTTCGTCGGTTACCTGCCAGTTAATTGGCGTAAAGTCGTTTGCTTGGCGAGTAGCCAACTGCTTAGATAGTCGGGTAAGAGGGGCTAATGCGTATTTAACAAAAAAACTTATAAAAATAGCAAGCAGAGGGACAGCCCATAACATAGGTAACATTGCAGATAAAATAACGGCTTCAGCTAATTCAAACCGCTTTGACATAGGCTCAGCAACGATGACTTTACGGGTATTTTTTCTCATCACAAACACTCGCATGCGCTGCCCTGCTACATTGGCAGTTTGAAAGCCCTCGCTAAAACTAATTTGGTTATTTGATAAACTCGATGAGCCACTAAGTAAACTATTATTTTGCCAAATTTGATACAACAACTGAGCACTATTATTGCTTACTTGTACTGCATTTGTGCTTAGTGCTAATGGTTGTTCAATTAAAACGCCAGCCACTATTTTAAGTTCATTATCAAGCAAGTTTTCGCCGTGGTGCATGCTTTTTTGATAGCCTTTTACTAATGCTAAAAAGCAAGTAAGCACCATCATTGAAAGTAAAATTAAGGTCAGACGTTTACGAATAGACATTTTCAACCTCGAAAGATAAACACACCCTAACGCTTACCAACCACGTAACCAATGCCACGTAAGGTTTTAATAAAATCGCTAGGGAATTTTTTACGAAGATGATGAATATGCACCTCTATGGCATTAGAGCCAACTTCTTCACCCCATTGGTAAAGTTTGTTTTCGAGTTGTTGTTTTGATTGCACCCTTCCCTGATTTTCCATCAGCGCTTTTAAAAGCATGTATTCTTTACGCGGCAATGTAAGTGATTTCCCACTAACTGTCACCGTATGCGCTGAGCTGTCTATTACGACTTCTCCGTATTGTAACAAACTAGATTGAGTTTGATTAACACGTCGACTTGCTACACGTAGTCGAGCAAATAACTCAGCAGGATCAAACGGCTTTGCAAGGTAATCGTCAGCGCCCATGTCAAGCCCTTGGACTTTGTCATCAATACTGCCGCGAGCAGTTAAAATAACCACCGGAATAACTTTTTTTTGCGCTTTAATATGCTTTAAAACTTGCGAGCCGTCGCCATCAGGTAATCCTAAATCGAGAATAACAAGCTCAATTTCACCACTAGAAAGGCACTCTAAGGCGTGTTTTACTGTGCCACTATGCTCTACGCTGTAGCCCTCTTGACGCAAAGAGCGAATAAGCCCTTGCGCCACTAAATGATCGTCCTCAACGAGTAATAAATGCATTATGTGTTTATCTTTTTAGTTTTTTATCTACTTTTACCAATAGCTGGCTTATTGCTTGTTGGCGATATTTATCTGCTTTTGCACGAGTATCACGAATGCCCGCGGCTTGTGCTACAAGTAGTCGTGCTTTAGCTTGTTTATAATCGCCTTCGTCATACAAGTATTCACCGTATAAGTAATTAGTATCAATGCCTTCGAGATTAAAAGCGAGCGCTTGTTTAAATAATTTTTCAGCTTTGTCGTCATCACCAAAACCAATTGGCCAACCAGGTACTTTACTGTAAAGCGTTGCAAGGCTTGCGTAAGCTGAGCCATTTAGTGCAGTGCCATCAATTGAGAGTGCATTTTCGAGTGACGTTTTTGCCTCTTTTGCTAAACCAAGTGCACCCAACCCGCCTTTTGCGCCTGCAAAACTGGCTAACACAATACCATTCCAAATATGTGTTTGTGCCGAGTTTGGGTAGTTTTTAACAAACAATGCACTTTGCTCACTTAGTTGTGTAAACGCATCTATTTGCGCATCATCTTCAAGTTCGTAGTTAGCAATTGCCCACTTTTGTTGAATAGAGGTTAAGTCTTGTGTTTCATCTGCGTGTACTGCGGTTGCAAATACAGTTGTTAGTACTAAATAAAATGCGAGTGTAAATTTATACATAATTTTGCCCTTGTGTGTTTGTTAACTTAAAAAACGTTTAATTTTAGGAAGTTGTTTTGCAATAGCGTTATCAACAACGCTTGGGAATGCGCCATTTATGCGTGCAAATAATTTTTCAGGAAAACCAATAAAACGCCTTGTTTGATTCGAATTTATAAGCACTAATAACTCTTGAGCAACTAATTCTGGCGAGTCCATTTTATTACCGAGTTCTTTATTCATTGCACGCGCTTTACTGCTATTAATGGATGTATCTGTTGCTCTAGGCGCTAAATAGGTCACTTTAACGCCTGAGCCGTTAAGCTCACGCGAGAGCGCTTCTGTAAAACCACGTAAACCAAATTTACTGGCGCAATAAAGTGTTTGAAACGGGTAACCAATGCTGCCAAACGATGAGCCCACGTTAACAATGGTGCCTTTGGTATAGTGTAACTGCCCTAAAAATAGCTGGCATAATTTAATAGGCACCGACAAATTAGTAACGAGCATATTGTCTATTTGCTCAGAACTTGTGTGCTCTAAGCTTTGCATTGTATTTATACCGGCATTGTTAATAAGTAACTTAACGCCACCGAGTTGCTTGGCTTTTATTGCTAAGTTAATGCGTGTTGTATCGTCGGTTAAATCGCCAGCAAATATTTCACTGTCTGGGCATGCACTACTGAGCTCCTCAAGGGCTTGCGTATTTCGCCCTACAAGCAGTAACTTCCACCCTTTTGCATGTAGAGCTTTAGCAATAGCTTGCCCTATTCCGCCTGTTGCGCCGGTTAACACACATAAAGCGCTACTCATGCCAATTTACCTTGTGCACTTGCTTTAAAAAACGGTTCGTCATCGAGTCCACGAAATATATCGCCGTATAAACGATAAAAGCGCTTTGCACCATGTAGTATGGCTTGCTGATCCGCCTCATCTGTTATTTGGTTCATTAGGTTTTCAAAAAACTTTACATGCTCTATGTCAAGTGCGCCGTGAGAGGTTAAATAACTAAATGCTTTTTTAGGTAAGCCCACAGCATTTGCAATGTTTGAAGCCGCACCATCAGCAAGCGCTATAGAAGTGCCTTCAAGCACATGCACCATGCCAAAAAAGTTCAATGGATTTTTACGTGCAATACTGTCGTACGCATATGACACCATCATTTCGGTAGCAAATTGCGGCTGACTACACCGAACTGTTTCTTTGTCAAAACCACAGGCTGCAATATCATTAAGTACCCACTCTTGATGACCTATCTCTTCTTCAATGTATTCTGCGATGGCTTCGCGCAGCCATTCTTGATCGTCGGTTAATCGTGCACCAACCGACATCATTAATGGCACGGTGTGCTTAACATGGTGATACGCTTGCGCTAAAAACGAGGCGTATTCTTCAAGTGATGCTTCGCCTTTAAAAACACGCTGAATAATAGGCGCTGCAAGCAAGTAGTTTTGCTCTTGTTTAGTTTGCTCTTTAAGGGTGTTAAAAAAATCACTCATTAATTACTTCTCCAAGTCGGTAAAATTGATCAAACACAGCATGGTACTGCTTACTTATGGCATCTCGTTTTGGACGATTATTTGTGGTTAATAATCCTTGTTGCACACTTAATGGGGCAGCTAAACGATGCCATTTTTGAATTCGTGCATAGTCAGGTAGTTGTTTATTAATTGCGTTAATGTATTGAGCTAACACTGGGTTACTTAGCTTTGAATCGGCGTAAATAATGGCGGTTAAAAAAGGTCGACCTTCACCAAACACAACCGCTTGTAAAATTCCGCTTTGACTTAGTAATAGTGATTCAGGCCACTCGGCACTGATGTTGCGACCCATGCTGGTAATAATTAGGTTTTTTAATCGGCCTTTAATAAATAAAGTATTTTGATGCTGATCGACCAGATCGCCGGTTGCATACCACTGGTTTTTGTTGTGAGGTTGATGGTTTAAGTAACCTAAAAACAAATCGCCTTTTATAAAAAGCTGGCCATTTTCAATTTTGGTTTGAATATGAGGTAACACAGAGCCTGCACTGTGAAGGTTATCGTTTGTGGGCGTATTTAAACTAACTACAGATGCCGCCTCAGAAAGCCCATAACCTTGGTAAACCGGTAAGTTTAAGCTACGCGCTTTGGTTAATAGCATTTCGCTGACACGCGCACCACCTACTGCAATAAACTGTAACGAACTAGGCGGTTGCCACCCATCTTCTGCAAAAGTAACTAAGCATGCTAATAGTTCAGGCACTAAAATAAGCGTATTTGGCTTAACTTTATCAATCGCAGCTATAAGCTGTGCGGGCTGTTTTAATGCAGTTCCAACAAATCCTAATTCATTTAACGGCATTAAATGCACTGTACCGCCACTTTTTAAAGGGGCATACACACCGGCTATATTTTCAAGCAATACAGCAAGCGGCAATAAACATAAATGAACAGGCTTTTTAATATTAATTTTATCGCACAGAGATTGGGCTACCTGCATTTGACTCTTTGCAGATAAACACACGCCTTTTGGTTGCCCAGTCGATCCTGATGTAAACGTTACTTTTTGAGTTTCTGGAAAATAACTGACGGCTTTAGCTACAACAATTTCGTAAATATATAACGTGTAAAACTCAAACATAGTAATCAATGCAGTAGGCTCCCCAAGTAAAGGGTTTGCCGTGTCGCTAATAAATAAATGTGCGCCACATTGTGCTAGTACATATTGAGTTTGTTGTTCACTAAAAAAGTGAGCAATTGGCACAGCCACTTTATTAGAAACTGCAGTAGCGGCATCAATAACAAGCCAAGCTGGCGTATTATCGAGCTTATAAGCGACACATTTGCCGTTAAAGCTTTGTAGTATTTTTACTACTTTTTGTATTTGCTGGTTAAACTCATCACCGTTAATTTCAAGTGTTTGCTCTTTATTATGGGCAATAATTAATGGCGGTACTGAATGTGTATTATAGTAATTCATACATTCACCAATGCATTTACCAAAGAATTAATACTTGAGTGGTTTTGCTGCATCAAACTATAAAGCATTGGGGTATTTAATACTTGTTGGTGAGCTTGCTCTAGGCTCACAATGCATACTGTTGGTTGGTTGGCGTAATAGCTGCCCCACTTTAATGGGTTCTCAACTACAAAACTGCTCGCAAGTGCAATTTCAGTACACGTAACACCAAGTAAGCGCAATAAAGCACGCACTTTGTTGGTTGCACAAAACACTAAATGTTTTGCCCCCACACTTTGCAGAGCTTCGTTAACAATAATAAAATGTGCAAGTGTTGCTCTTCGATTTGTAGAGCAGAGATTACCAAGTTCAAAAATTTTATTGCGAGAAATACTTTCATCTAAAAAATCTTCAACGGGTGATGCTAAATATTGCTCAATAAACAATGGCGAAGTTGCTTGCCTTAGCCCTAACGTGCACTTTCCTTGCTCGGTAACGTATTGGCAAAGTAGGGGCATAAAAGAAGTAAGCTTAGCGTTATACGCAACTAAAAAACCTTCTTTCACTGTATTTTCGAGATTTTTTCGATGCACATCATCAATACGAGCACTAATAAACTGACTGTTATTTTGTGTTAAATCTAATGATGTAGAAGTGTGGGCTAATTGCATAAGCTCGCTCATTTAAACCTGTTTATATTTCAGGGTTTAAACTTAACGAGTGAAACTTAAAGAAAACTTAAGAAAAAATTAATTTAAATAAAAAAGCGTCTTAAGTGTTAAATCGCTAGTACCTAGCTAGGCTAAATAGATCAGAATTCAACTAACTAACAAATCGCTATAACAAAACTTCTTTTTTTAATTAAACTTAGGTCAACAGGCCCTAGCAGCTTTGTATGCATCACGTTAGTATAGTGTTCTACTTAAGTTACATAACGATAATTACATGAGCATAAAAACAAACGCGTTAATTTACTTTTTAGCTTTTTGCAGCGGCTTTTGCATAATGGGCATTGAGCTTTTAGGTGGGAGAATTCTTGCCCCCTTTTTTGGCAGTAGCGTGCATATTTGGGGCAGTATAATTACTGTGTTTATGCTTAGTTTATCTTTTGGGTATTTACTTGGTGGTAAACTCAGCACTAAAAATGCATCCCTTACCAAATATGGTTTAATATTTTTAATTGCCAGCATTATGGTTGTGCCTATTACATTATTTTCGCAGCCAATAATGGAATTTATATTTACCCATATTGAAGATNCCTACCGTTATTTTAGGCATGATCTCGCCCTACTCTGTGCGCTTACTGGTAACAGATAGCGATAAAAGCGGCCAAGTGGCTGGGCGTTTATACTTTGTAAGTACGCTTGGCAGTGCCCTGGGTACTATAATTACCTCGTTTTACTTTGTACTCGCGTTTGACGTGAATACAATTATTAGCGCCTTTGCTTTAACGCTTGGGGCACTGGGTTTAGTCGCGATTGTTATTAATACCTTGGTTAATAATAAGGGGCTTGCTCATGCTTAAATATTTGCTACTGCCATTAATTGTGTTTTCAGGTTCTGCGTTTAGTAAGGTTATTCATGAAGAACGCTCGCTTTATCGCAATATTATTGTTGAAGAAACGAGCGACTTACGTTGCCTTAAATTTAATACTAAAAGTAGCCAAACAAGCCAAAGTTGCATGTATAAAAGCAATCCCGACAAACTTGTTTTTAATTACACAAAATTGACGTTTGCGAGCCTTTTAGTAGCCGACAACCCTAAAAGTGTACTTATTATAGGATTAGGTGGCGGTACGCTTTCTAACGTTATTCATGAGCTATACCCCACTGCAAAAATTCATAATGTTGAAATAGATCCTGCAGTAACTAAAGTTGCACGCGATTACTTTAACTTTATAGAAAACGACTTAGTGACATCAAGCGTGCAAGATGGCCGCATTTTTATAAAGCGCGCCGCTATTAAAAAGCAAAAGTACGATTGGATTATTTTGGATGCGTTTAACGGTGACTATATTCCGGAGCATTTGCTCACTAAAGAGTTTTTTGAAGAAGTGCAAAGCGTATTGGCCGATGGTGGCGTTATTGCCGCAAATACGTTTTCAAGTAGTAAACTTTATGAGCATGAGTCGGCAACTTACCACGCTGTATTTGGCGACTTTATAAATGTAAGCCGCGAAAATCGCAGCAACCGTATTATTTTAGCGGGACTTAAATCAATACCGAGCGAAGCCCAAATTAACACGCGTGTTAATGCTCTCGCCCCTAAATTAGTAAAATACGGTGTAGATATAAAAGCGATTAGCCAACTTATGCACTTTACTAAAGACGGCCAAGATTGGCCTGCAGATACAAAAGTACTTACCGATCAATACTCCCCAGCTAATTTACTTAACTTTTAAAACTCCCTAAACCTCACCATTTTTATACAGGTGAGGTTTAGCAAATATTTTGCCACTTCCCGCACTTACACATATTTACTTAGCTTGCTAAGTAATGATAAAATAGTTAGCTTGCTAACTATGTTGGGATGGCTATGCCTACACAAAAACCTTTTCACGAGACGCTCGATTTAACAGTTATCGGTAATATGGGCCGAGTTCATCGCTTATGCCGCGAAGCAGTAACCATTGCTGTTGAGCCTTTGGGGCTTACTCAGTCGCGCTGGACTGCACTAATGCATATAAATATGCGTGGTGAGGGACTAACACAACTTGAACTTGCTAATAGCTTGGGGATAGAAATGCCTTCACTGACTCGTACGCTTAAGCAATTAGAGGAGCAATCGTTAATCGTTCGCCGTGTAGACAAACATGATAAGCGCAGTAAAAGACTCTATTTTACTGAGCAAAGTGATGCCATTTTACATTCATTGCAAGAGACCATTTCCGATATAAAAAATCAGTTATACAGCGGTTTATCTGTTGAGCAGCTAGATGCCATTGCATTTGGTTTGATCAAAATAGAGCAAAACGCCCTTAAATGTATTCAAGTTAATAAGTAAGGCTAAAAATGACACCGGATCAAAAGTTTGCACGCTATGTAAGGTTTTCTCTCATAGGGTTTATCTTAGTATTTATTTACTATTTAGTGGCCGATATGGTTTTGCCTGTGACACCACAGGCACGTGTATACCACCCTGTTGTGCAAATATCACCGCAAATTAGTGGCCGAGTCACTAGTGTGCAAGTTAATAATAACCAATCAGTTAAAGCGGGCGATATATTATTTAGTATCGATGAAGGCCCATATAATTTAGCCAAAGAGCAAGCTCAACTCGCGCTTGATGATGCCAAATTACAAAACAAGCGTCTTGATACCAATGTTAAAGCCCTTGAAGCACAAATTAGTGCTGCAAATGCTAAGCAGCATGAGCAAAAGCTATTAAAAAGCAGAGGCGAAAAACTCTATACTCAAAAGTCTATATCGGAGCAAGAGCTTGAAAGCATTCGTGCTAACTTTGAGGCCAGTAAAGCAAATGTTGCGGCCCTAGAAGCGCAGTTAGCTGAAGCGGTTTTAGCTAGAGGTGACTCAGGTAATAAAAACTTAGCTATGCGTCATGCTGCTAACCAGTTAGCGCAAGCTGAGTTAAATTTATCCTACACGCAAGTACGTGCACTAAGTGACGGCGTAGTTGCTAACTTACAATTATTAGACGGCGCGTACGCTGTTGCAGGTAGCCCATTATTAGCTATTGTCGCTAAAAAAGCCGACTTAGTTGCCGACTTTAGAGAAAAGTCACTCTCAAATATGAAGCAAGGCACTCAAGCGCGCGTCGTATTTGATAGCCGCCCAGGTGAAGTTTACGACGCAATACTAGAAACATTTGAAGCAGGTGTTAGCAACGGTCAACTTAGTGCAAATGGTTTACTAAGTACAACAGAAACCAGCAATCGTTGGGTACGTGACGCACAGCGTCAACGCATTCATTTAAAGCTCGTAAATCATCAAGACTTAATAGCGAACATGCCAAGCGGGTCACGTGCAACAGTACAATTATTACCCGAATCGACAATTGGGCAATGGTTTGGCTCTGCACAAATTAGATTTATTAGCTGGTTACACTACATTTATTAATGGAGGCTTTATGACTCAAATTGTTAGCCAAGGCCCACAATTAGACTCTAATGGCCTTCGCCAAGCACTACGCATTGCAGGTGGATGCACCCTTGGCTTTACTATTAGTAAATTAATGAACTGGCCAAATGGTATATTTTTTACCGTTTATCCTATGTTGATATTGGGCATGGTACCTACGTTAAGTCGTGGGCTTATAAATCAATTTATAGCATCTGCTGCATTTAGCGCGCTTATAGTGCTGATAATGCAGGGATTATTTTCTCACTTGCCAGTCGTTATGACATTGTTAGTGTTTGGTGTTTTCTGCTTTTTATTTCACCAAATGAGTAGCGGCAGCGCCTTTTTATTTGGCGCTTTAGGCGTGATCAGCCTTTCTATTCAGCTACATTTTTCGAGCTATGTTGATGAAGGAAGTAGTATTTATCCGTTAATTTTAACTAATGGTTTGGCTATATTTTTAACCGTTGTTATTGGAGCATTAATGCATGGCCTATTTCCTGATGTAACCGCAAGGCCCGGGCGAGTAATGCCAGCTAAAGCAAAAGAAAGTATTCGCCATGAGGTATTGTTATGCTCAACCGTGGCTACGCTCTCTTTTGTGGTTTTTCAGGTTCTTGATTTACAAGACTCAATATCTGCGCAGGCAGCTTCTGTGCTTATTTTGTTTTCATTGTGCTGGAAAGCCGCAGGTATGGCTGGTTGGCAGCGAGCAATTGGAACGCTTATAGGGTGTAATGCAGCGTTACTATCGCAACTATTTTTGTATAGTCACTCTGATTTTTTACTTTTTCCGATGGCTATTTTATGGATACTTTCGTTTCTTTTTGCGCGTTTTCATATTTTAGGCGGAGGCATACCTGGTATTGGTTTTGGTGTGTTGACTACGTTTGGTATTTTATTTGGGAACTCACTCGGGCCAGGCCAAGATCTTGTTTATAGCGCAATGTACCGGTTTAGCTCGGTATCGGTGGCTATAATATTAAGTCTGTGCGTTGTGTATATTATGCACCATATACTTAATCGGTTTAGTGTAACTCGCCATCATACTTTTGATTAGGTAAATCTTGTTTTATAAAACTAAAGGCTGCAATTGCAGCCTTTTTTATAAGCTTAGTTAAGCTATTTTTATAATATAAATAAACTATAATTTTGTTTTAAATACTCACCAGCAGCTCTTTGTACACAATAAAGTTTTTAGTCTTTTTGGGTGATAAGGAGCGTAAGCACACCCGCTATAATTCCCCAAAAAGCAGACCCCACTGAGAGTAATGTTAAGTTAGATGCTGTTACTAAAAAAGTAACAATTGCGGCCTCCGTATATTTAGTACTACTAAGGGCTTGCTGCAAACTATTAGCAATGGTGCCAAATAGCGCAATGCCCGCCAAAGCTAAAATAAGTGCCTGCGGTAAACTTGCCACCAACCCGACTAATGTAGCCGCGCACAGCGCCATTAAAATATAAAATGCGCCCGCCGCTATACTCGCCCAATAACGTTTATCATGATTTTCATCCGCTTCATCACTCATACAAATAGCAGCAGTAATAGCGGCTAAATTAATAGAATAAGCTCCAAACGGGGCGGTAAGCATATTTACAAAACCAGTCACATTAAGAGACGCAGATATAGGCGCTTTATATTTATGCGCTTTTAAAACAGCAATACCCGGTAAATTTTGCGAGGTCATGGTAACTATATAAAGTGGTAAACCTATGCTAATGCATGCTTGCAAGTGAAAAACGGGTTCAATATAAGCAAATTCGCTCATTTTCCAGTGCAGTGCGCTGGTATCAATATGGCCCATTTGCCAGGCGAGTAGTACACCTATAATAAGCACACTTAACATAGCAAAGCGGGCAAAAAAGCGTTTACCAATAAAGTACATAACAACCATTAAGCCAATCACTAAAGGCATGTCGTTCATAAAATTAAAAACATCAATACCAAAGGTAACAAGTACGCCGGCCAACATGGCGCACGCAAGCTCACTTGGAATACGGTTCATTATTTTTTCAAACCAGCCCGTCACCCCCGACAAAAAAACGAGCAATGCACTGAGCATAAACGCGCCAATAGCCTCGTTTAAGTTATACCCTTGTGCACTTGAAATCAGTAATGCAGCCCCCGTGGTAGACCACGCAATTAAAACAGGCACTTTGTAATAGTACGACAAACCTATTGACGTTGTGCCCATCACTAAACCAAGCATTAAAATCCAACTAGCTACTAAATCGGGCGTGCCTCCAAGGGTTATCACCACCTGATAAATCAATGCAATGGAACTCGAAAAACCAATAATTACAGCCACAAGCCCTGCTGTAATTCGGTTAAGCAACTGATCAGACACCTTCATAAATCCCTCGTAATGCCATTTATGCAGCACACAACATACGTGCCCGATAAATGCATTGCAATTAGCGATTAGTTTACAAAGAGTGAAAAAAATTCACTTTTTATTTTTCATTGTAATTAACGTCAAAAAGTCACTTTTAACCATTGTATTTAACTAAACAAACAAGTACCCACAAACGCGCCAAAGGCCGCATAAACCCTAAAAAAAACCAATACTAAAAAGAGTGAAAAACATACCAAAAATAAATATCCTTATATTTTATAAGGAATTATGAAATTTAGAATTAATTCTTTTCGGTTACATTTATTATCTTGATCTAATCCATTTAATAATATAAAACGTAACAAACAGTTAACCAAAAACACTAAAAGAGAAACAAATGAAGAGATCTGTCGTCTTACTAATTGCTATACCATTATCGGCATTTGCAGTTTATGGGCTATTTTTTAATGCAGATGAAACGGGCGAACCTATCGCGCCTGTTGCTATTGATTTTGTTCCTATTGATTTACAAAAAACGCGCAATACACATCCCCCTGCACCTATTGATATGAGTAAAGATCCAATTACCGTTAAACCTATTGTTGCCCCTGACAACAGCTTACCGTTTGAAGAATTTGATGCCGTAAATCGCCTATCCGACAAAGCAAAGCAAGTGCTTATAAACGCAAAAGTTTTACCTACCGACTTACATAACGAAGCCTACATTGAGTTTGATTTGAATTCTTTACAGGCTTTAGAAACTGGCGAAAATTTTGATTTAGCTATTCCGCAAACAGCCGAAACATTCACCGCAGAAGTGACTAATGTGGTTGAGTCTGAAAATGGCGATAAGAGCATATTTGGCAAAATAGTGGGTGTTGACGGTCGCATGCATAATACCGTTTTAACGGTAGGTAAAGATGCCGTATATGGTCAATTTACTGCGCCTTCTGGCAATTATGTATTCGAAAGTAAAGGTAAGTACGGATGGATTGCAGCAAAACGCGATTTATATAAAAGCCACATAGAGCATGATGTAACCGCACCAAAACCCAAATCAGATAAAAGCATCGATATATTTGCACCAAAAATTGATGGCTAACCAATAATCAAAATATAAAAAAACAACTAAAGCCGCACTATAAGGCAGCTTTAGTGTGTCTGCTTTTTATGAGCTCAACCAAGTTAAAAACAAGTTCCAACCACAACAAGAGTAAGGAAATACAATAATGAAAAAAGTAATCACAACAACCGCACTGGCTGCGGCATTATGTGCAGCAAGTGTTGCACAAGCAGAAACAATCGATATCGGTATTTTATATACCGACCAATCAGCTGCTGCAACTAGCAATATTGACACTAAAATAAATCAACTAATTGCTTTTAGTAATCAGGTATATAGCCAAAATGGCGTTGATATAACACTACGCTTAGCTGGCAAACAAAACCTAGGTGACTATGCAGTAACGCCGTCTGAGGATTGGTTAGATTCGGTTACAAATAGCAGCTACGTAGATGGTTTACGCAGCGATTGGAAAGCCGACATGATTGCCGTATTAGGTACTGGTCAAAGTGCTGGCAATGGGCTTATTTCATGTGGTTTAGCATGGGTTGGCCAAGGCACTAATGGCAATCTATACAGCTCAATGAGCAGCCGTATGTACTCAATCACTGCAATTGATTGTGGTGCAACTACATTTGTACACGAACTTGGTCATAACCAAGGTTTAGCGCATTCACGCAAACAAGGTGACACGTCTGGCGGTGTATATGTAGATGGCATGGGTCATGGCGTACAAAATGAATTTGCAAGTATTATGGCTTACCCGCACGTTTACGGTAGCGCAACTCAGTACGATTACTTCTCTAACCCTGGCTGGAGCGTAAACGGTATTGCATTTGGTATTACAAACCAAGCGCATGCAATTCGCACAGTTACTGCTACAAAAACAAGTATTGCTAACTTTAAATAAGCTGCCCAATAAAAAAGTGGGCTAAATAGCCCACTTTAAAGTTTTAACATGTTCTTCCCTGCAGAGCGCTTACGCGCTCTTTTAGATTAAGCTAATGCACAACGATTTTTTGCTTAATTGCTGGCATTAATGTTTTACCATTGCCGTCTACTTTGTTTAACAATTTAAGTCCCATCACTTTTGCCAGTACTGGGTAAATATCAAGATTATTTACTTCTTTAAGGCTTACACCTTGTTTAAATGCAGGGCCTACAGCAATAAATGATGCTGCCATATCCTCGGTATATGCATAACCGTGAGTCCCTAAATAGGTTGGTTTTTTACCATTGGTAAATACCGCTGGCGCTGTAGTTTGCACCACAATATCGCCTACGCGAGTGCCTTTATTGTAATGATACGCTGCTAATTGCTCGTCAGTTAATACTGTATAACGACCGTTTGACGCATCTCGTAAACGCGCTTTGTAACCTTCAATATCAGCGTTTTTAGCATCCGGTTGGGTATAAATAAGTAAACGTGGGCCAGTATTTTTAACTAAAAAGTTTTCATCTTGAGGCAGTGTGGTTACATCAATGCTTTTATCTGGATCTATACTCGTCATACCATGATCCGACACAATAACTAAGTTTACCTCTTGCTCTAATTTACTTAAGCGAGTTTGTAATTGCCCCATTAATTCATCAAGCTGTTTAACTGCATCACGCGTTTGTGGTGCGTCTGGCCCAAATTCATGGCCCATGCTATCAACTAGCGAAAAGTAACTCGCAATAAAACGTGGGCGCTGTGCTTTTGGTAAACTTAACCACTGAATAATTTGATCAACACGGCTTTGGTAATCGCTGTATTTAGAATAGTGATAAAAGTAATCTGGTGTCATGCCGTTAAATAATGCATCTGACTCAGGCCAAAAATAAGTAGCCGATTTAAGTCCCTGCATTTTGGCTAAATTCCAAAGCGGAATACCCTTTACCCATGTGCTATCGCCCAATGCTTTGCCCATGCTGTAACAGTCGTTTTTACGCGCTTTATCACAAAAGCTATTATCAACAATGCCATGGTTTACTGGCAGTAAGCCCGTAATAATAGAAATATGGTTAGGAAACGTTTTAGTTGGATAAACAGGTATTAGTTTTTGTGCGCGAACACCGCGCTCGGCCATTGCTTTTAAATTTGGCGCGCCGTGTTTTTCAATATAATCCCAACGCAGGCCATCAATTGATACAAGCACCACAGTTTGCTCTTTTGCAGCAAATGCGCTGTTCATTCCTAACATTAGGCAAATTGATACTGCCTTTAAAATCCACTGTTTCATTATAAACACCTATAAATGCACAACAATTACTCAAAAAATTATTTTAAAGCAAGTTGTTACTTTATGATACAAACTGATAGATTAAACCCTGTATATTAAAGACAAATGACTATGTGCTAAAAACTATGCCAGTCATCAATTGTAAAAAGGACAAGTATAAAGATGACCATAGATTTTAGTAAAAAAATAACGCCAGCACGAATGTACCGCACAACCTCTAACTTACAAATGGCGCTAGAAAGCGACCGTGGACGTATTATTAACAGTGCTGCTATTCGCAGGCTGCAGCAAAAAACACAAGTGTTTCCCCTTGAGCGCAACGCAGCTGTACGATCTCGCCTTACCCATTCGCTTGAAGTTCAACAAGTTGGTCGTTTTATAGTGCAACGTATTTTTGCTAATTTAAGCTACGAGCAACAAAAAGATTACGGCTTAACCGAGCTAGAGCGCCCGCTAGAAAGCCTAGTAGAAATGGCCTGCTTAATGCACGACATAGGCAACCCACCGTTTGGGCATTTTGGCGAAGCGGCTATTAACCACTGGTTTAATAACAACTTGGCAAGCGTAACACCCGAGCGCTGTAAAGAGCCAAACACCGGTATAGGTGTTGTTTTTAAACACCTTGCACTCGATATTTGTAACTTTGAGGGCAACGCTCAAGGCATACGTATAATTCATTCTTTGCAAACACTTAATTTAACCTACAGCCAAAGCGCCGGTATTTTAAAATACACTCGCCCTGCTGGGCTTGATGTAAAAGACATACCCCAAAATAAAAACTACTTAATGAAAAAAGTGGGTTACTACTACAGCGAAAAAAACTTTGTTGAAGCGCTACAAAAAGAGCTCACTATTGAGCCTTACTGCCGCCATCCTGCAAGTTACATAATGGAAGCCNTGCCTAGCCGACATAGAAGACGCCGTAGAAAAAGACATAATAAGCACTGAGTTGCTGTGCGAAAAACTTAAAAGTAGTTACAAAAAAGTATTAATAAATCTGTTAATCGACGACGCTCAACATCAAAATTTTGTAGACAAAGCCGTAGACTACGCACTAGAGCGTGCACAAGCACAACCCTATAATTTTAATAGTGAATTTTTTATATACTTGCGGGTTGCATTGCTACATCCGCTAGTAAATCACGCCGCAAAACGCTTTATCGAAAATATAGAGCCTATTTATCATGGCGATTTTAACCAAGCGCTTTTAGAAGATAGAAGCCATCTACATGCAGTAACTAAAACACTAAAGCAGGTAGCGCTTGAGCATGTATTTTCAAACAAAGAAGTCGAAAAATTAGAGCTACAAGGGTATCGCATAATTAATGGTTTGCTCGATTGCTATAAACCATTACTGCTACTAAACAAGGATGACTTTAAGCGTGCACTAAATGGCGATTCACGTTTATTAATAGAGTCGCGACTTGTTAAAAAGCTCTCTAAAAAGCACTTAAATAGTTACCAACACGCAATAGATGCGATGCAAGAAGAGCCCGATCACTTTGCTGCATACGAGTTTTATTATCGTTGTAGATTAATCCAAGATTATATAAGCGGTATGACCGACCAATTTGCTTACGATGAATATCGTAGCCTTATGGTTATTGATTAGTTGTATTACTCTGGATAATTTTTAATTTTACGCTTAAAATCAAACTATTAATATTTAAGCGCGCATAACTTCATGATATCAAAACTAATTAGATTTACCCTTTGCTTTGCCTTATTTTATAGTGCGCAAAGTGCTGCATACAACGAAGCTATGTGCATTTTAATTAAACAAGAAATGCAGCAAAATAGTAATAATAAAGCGAGTCAAAAATATCGTAAAGCTGCGCGTGATTACAAAAATAACTGTAATAAGCCAAAAGAAATTCAAGCACAACCTAAGCCCCAAATAATAGAGCCTGAGCCGACTATTATTACTCAGCCACAACCTAAAATTGTTGAACCTGCCCCTGTAATTAAACCTACTGAAGAAGCTGTTAAAGAAAGCATCAACGAGCAAACCCTTAATTTAACTAATGATCAAAAACAACAAATAAACGATCAGCTAAATACCAACAGTAACGAAATAGTCATTGATGCAGAGCCAACAAAAGCAGCACCCGAGCAAGTAGTTACAGAGCAAAAAAACGAAGCTGTGATAGAGCAAGTAAAACCGGCAACGCCAGAGCAAAGCGTTCAACCTGCGTCTGAAAAGCCTGTACCTTTAAAATCAGCACCAGTGTTAACTAAACCAGCGCCTGTAATTGCGCCGCAACCTGTAGCACAAAGCCCAAGCTCGTTACTTTTACCCACTTTAATACTTGTTATAGTGGTACTTATTGGCGCTATGGTAGTCGTGCGCTTGCGCCGTGCAAAACAAAGCAAAACGATGGCAGAACCGACTATAGCGGCTCCACCTGAAGTTAAATCAGAAAAAATTGCTACGCCAGCTAAACCTGAAATTAAAGCAACAAAGCCTGCACAAACAACAAAAGAGCCAGAGATTGAGCCTGTCGTCATTAACGAAGCAACTCAAAATAATAAAGCAGTTGAGAGCAGCGTAGCGACAAATGAAGAGTCAGTGGAACCTACTAACACAGCGCAAAATACTGATATTGAACATACAACAACGCAGATCTCAGATGAGCAAAACAACGTAGTTACTCCATCGCAAACAAGTGAAATTGAGTCTGCACAAATGGAGCCAGCAGATACTTTAGAGCAAACAAGTACCGCTACGTTTAACGAAGTAAAACAAAAACCAGAGCCTAATACCGCCGAGTTTGAAGCCGCCGCTAAAACAACCTTAGAGCGCATTAAAAATGCCAGCAGCTTTAATGAGCCAGAGGTACGCGACTTTGACCCAGATGCAAAGCCTGTAAAAAAACAACGTAAGCACCATACTGCTCATATAACGGAGCCTGCGCCAATAGAAGCCGAACATAACACTGTAGAGCCGGTTATTAGTACTCCTGAGCCAGTAACAGCGAGTGAGCCTGTTTTAGATTTACACGCACCAGAGCAAATATCTGACGCTCAATCGACTACGTATACAACCGAGCAAGACTTTAAAGAACCAGAGGTGCGTACATTTAACCCAGATGCACCATTACCTGGTGAAAAGCCGATGCCTAAAAAAGAAGACGCGATACCTGAGCTAGCACAAACAACACCGCTAGTTGATGAGCCAGTAATTGAGCCTAAAAAAGCAGACAGTAACAATCCATTTGCTAACTTATCGTTAGACTCAAGCTGGGATCCTGACTCGGCTGAAAAGCCCAAAATAGAAGAGAAAAAACGCGCGCCAAAATCGCAAGCATTAATAGATGCAGAAGAACGCGCTAAAAACATGCAAACCAAATAGTAAATTTTAAAGTAGCGCCTCATATTTGAGGCGCAGTTTTAGTAACCACATAATTAACTGTTTTTCACCTATCCTAAAATGCGCCTTAGTAATTAGAAGCTTCACTCCTCGCGCAAGCAAGTTCAGCGCCTAGTGCAATATTCAAGCTTGAGAGTCTTTTGTGAGCCTACAACTTGTTGACGCGATGGGTGCTGAGCATACATTTAACAGGTGGTATTTTTAGACTGGAGTTTACGGCTACGTTATACGTAGCCTTAAATTAAGCTAACTTGGTCAACATGCCCTAATTAAAAGTCCTAGTTAACAGCTCTAGCGGTACGTTTATTTTTAAGCTTTAACCCGCCAATTAATAGCAGTGGCCCTATAAACATAGCAAGTCCATACACGCCACCGGTAACCGCGTATTCTGGTTTATTCAAAAAGCTAATAGCAATTAAAATAGCTAACGATGCATTTTGAATTCCAACCTCAATTGAAAGCGTCAGCGAATCAGTTAAATTTAATTTTGAACACTTAGCAATTAACCAACCAACAACCATTGAACCAATATTAAGTGCTATGCACGCCCAAAATACATCGTTAAATGAGCTAACTAATAAATCGCGCTCTTTTATTACTAGTGCGGCAATCATCATCAGCATAAAAAACAACGAGAAGCGTCTAAAAAACGGCTCTGCTTTAATGGCAAAATCACTTTTAAAGTGACGTAACCAAATGCCTATAGCAACTGGCACTAAGGTAATAAAAAATAGCCCTAATGAAGTAGTTAAAATAGAAAAAGTAGCATCGTCTGCTGGGGCAAACTGACTCATAGCAAAGCCAATAATAAACGGTGTGGTTATTATACTAATTGCGGTAGAGGCAGCGGTTAAACTTACCGAAAGCGCTAAATTAGCTTTAGCAAGCTGGCTTACTACATTTGACATAGTACCGCCTGGGCAGGCAGCTAATATCATTAAACCAATAGCGATAGGCGTTGGTAGGTTAAGTAAATAACACAGCCCTAATGCTAATAAAGGCATTGCTACAAGTTGGCCTATTAAACCCATAACAATGGCAAGCGGGCTTTTAAATAGACGAGTAAAATCGTTTGTTGTAAGCCCAAGACCCATACCAAACATAATAAGTGCAAGAGCGAGCGGAAGTATTACTTCAGTTAATATAGATGCATTCAAATTAGGCTGCCTCGTTTGTTATTGCTTTTAATTGGAGTGTTAATTTTTAAGTTAACTGTAATACCAATTCGTTTAATTAAGTGATCTATTTTGAGGATGGAAAAACGTGTTGATAGCTAGGCAAAAAATTCGCTATTTAGTTGTTCTCGGCAATTGCTCCTGCATTGCTCTACCTTCTGCATCCATGCAGTCGTAAATGAGA
>NZ_AUTP01000179.1:682-32888 GCF_000498075.1 Pseudoalteromonas sp. TAB23 | reverse complement strand
GTTTTATATTGAAAGCTTAAATTAGCAAAGCCATTGTCGGTAAACGGTAAACCCACGTTACCCGACACTTGTGTTGTATCGCCGTCACCTTCATAAAATTGACCATGGCGGATTTCTAATTTACCACCTTCAGAAGCGTCTTTTAGTTGGAAGTTCATTACACCGGCTATTGCATCAGAACCATATTGTGCAGCTGCGCCATCACGAAGTACTTCTACTTGTTTAATAGCAATGCTTGGAATAACTGAAATATCTGCGCCTTGCGCGCCATCGTTAATACCACCGCCTAAAAATGCAATTACAGAAGCACGATGACGACGTTTGCCGTTTAAAAGAACCAATGTGCTGTCTGATGGTAAACCACGTAAGTTAGCTGGGCGAACAAGAGAGGCCGCATCACTAATAGGATTTTGATGTACGTTAAAAGATGGCACGGCACCTTTTAAAAGCTCAAGCATGTCGGTATTGCCTGATCTTTCTAATTCTTCGCCGCCAATAATATCGATTGGAACTGGTGAGTCACCAATTGAACGTGGAGCTGAGCGCGTACCTACTACGGCAATTTTCTCTACGTTTTTATTTACTTTAGTTTGCTGTTGCTCGTCTGCTGCAATAGCAGAACCCGAAAAAAACAACCCTGCAGTGGTTGTAGCTAAAGCAAATTTGATTGCTTGGTTTAGCGCATTATTTTTTAATTTCATTCTAATTTTCCCCAGTTAGAATAATTCTTATTTTTGATGCTAATTTCACATCATTTATTTTTAACTTAATTTTTTGTTTCACATAAGTTTGAGGGTTTAGCTCAAAAGCCTAATCAATTAAGCTTACTTTTTGTGAAGTCCTATTTACAGACTATAGGTAAAAAACGGGAAGGGCAATTACTAATTAACCATTTGATAACAAAAAGATTCAATTTAAGAAAAAATGCAACAGTGGTGCAAAGTAAAGCTAAAATGAACTAAATAAGTGCAAATAGGGCTATTGAGAGGAAAATTAATGCGTTATCAGTATTTAAATGTTATTTATTTGTTTCTTTTTGGTGGGGTTCTCAATGTTTTGTGCGCATCGCCAAGTTGCTAATTTTTCTTTATATTCATCCCACACGCAGGGGCAGCAACTGCCACCACCACAACATTCATCAGATTTTGGTTTTTCAGGTTTTTGCGGTAGTTGGTTTGTCATATTCAGTGTTGTTGTATGTATTTAATACTAATTTGGTGCAAAGGATAAGTTAAAGGATGTTGTAAGTAAATTATTCTTTGTGAACCCGTGCTGCTGTGTGAAAATAAAAGTTATGCGATTATATAAAGTTATTCACCGTGCACCTTGGCGGGTAGTTAAAATTAGTAAAAAACGCCAACAGCTGCGTTTTCGCCGTGCTATGGTGGCGCTTAAAATTGCACTTGCGCAAGAAAAACAAGAAACCAAAGAAATGCTCTCTATTTATAGGCGCTACACTCAAGGTCAAACAAGTAAAGAGGAGTTAAAACGCGCTAATGAACAGTTTGTTGATATTTTAAAAGGATTAGGGCTCGGTGTGTTTGCAGTATTACCTTTTGCCCCGCTTACAATTCCTTTAGTTGTTAAATTAGGGAGTTTAGTGGGAGTTGATGTGCTGCCAAGTTCGTTTAATATGAACAAATCTATTAAAGAGCTTGATGAGAAAATTGATCAAGAAAATCAAAAGCAAAAATCCAAAAATAGCTTAAAAAAGTAGCTAAAATCCCTTCAAATTAGCGATACCTTTTAGGTGCGCTTATTGATATGCTCTTAAGTACCATTTTTATATTATATGAGCTTTTTAATGAGTGCATTACTACGTCATACATCTTCTGGTATTCCTTTATCTTTTATTCTTAAAAACGAATTATCTGACTGGCAAGCACAGCAGCCTGCATTTATACAAAATTGGTTAACTAATATAGGTTTCGAAAAGCAAGGTGTTGCTTTAATCCCTGATGCTAAAACGGGCGAGTTAAGCCAGGTATTTTGTTTAATGCAAAGTAGCGATGATTTTTGGGCTGCGGGTAATTTAGCAAATACACTTCCTACTGGTACTTATCAAATTCAAGGCGAGAGCGCTTTTGTAGAGCAAGTTGCTTTAGGATTTGTGCTTGGTGGTTACGAATTTAGTGAATATAAAGAAAAACCAACAGCAAAAGCGCAATTAGCCATTAGCGATAAAGCGTTGTTTGAGCGTATTAGCCAACAAGCTGATGCCATTACACTTGCACGTGATTTAGTTAATACTCCAGCGGTAGACATGATGCCGCAACATTTATCGCAAGTAATGGAAGATTTAGCTGCAACTTACAATGGCGAATTTTCACAGTGGATTGGTGATGAGTTACTAGAGCAAAACTACCCGACTATTCACATGGTGGGTCGTGCAAGCGAAAATAAACCGCGTTTACTCGATTTAAAATGGGGTGCAACAGATGCTCCATTAATTACACTAGTAGGTAAGGGCGTATGTTTTGACTCAGGTGGACTTGATTTAAAACCAAGCTCTGGCATGCGTAACATGAAAAAAGACATGGGCGGCGCAGCACATGTTATTGCACTAGCACAACTTATTATGGCAGCTAACTTACCAATTAGATTACGAGTGCTTGTACCCGCTGTTGAAAATGCAGTATCGCGCAATGCATTTCGCCCTGGCGATGTTGTTAAAACACGCAAAGGCATTATGGTCGAAATTGATAATACAGACGCAGAAGGGCGCTTAGTATTGTGTGATGCATTAAGCGAAGCACAAAACGATAATCCTGAGCTAATTATTGATTTTGCTACCCTTACGGGTGCATGTCGTGTTGCTTTAGGCACGGAGCTTCCGGGCTTTTTCTCAACAGAGCGCGATGTAGCAAACGGTATTATTGATGCAGGTTTAAGTGTCCATGATCCTGTTTGGCAGCTTCCGTTGTTTGAACAATACAAAAACTTACTAAAAAGTGATGTAGCCGATATGGCAAACTGTGCAAGCACACCGTTTGGTGGTGCTATTACCGCAGCGCTTTACTTAAAAGAATTTGTTGAACCAACAACACCGTGGGTACACTTTGATGTAATGGCGTGGAACTTACGTGCATTACCAGGTCGCCCAACAGGTGGCGAGGCACTAGGTATTCGTGCGGTGTTTAACTACCTACAAAATCGTTTTAATAAATAAGTTTTTGATTCAATAGTAAGAACTTGAGCTTATGAGTTTTAAACCTCATAAAGCTCAAGTGGCAAGTTATCTGGATCGGCAAAAAAGGTAAACTTTTTGCCGGTTATTTCATCCACTCTAATATCCTCAACGTTTACATCGCACGACTCTAAATACGTTTTTGCAATCTGTACATCCGCTACCTTAAAAGCTAAATGTCTTAAGCCTTGTGCTTCGGGATAGCTTGGTCTTGCGGGCGCTCCATCAAACGAAAATAGCTCTATTTGGCTACCATCGGGCATGGCTAAATCTAATTTATATGAATTACGATCAGCTCTAAAGTGCTCATTAATAACGTTAAGTTTAAGTACATTGCTATAAAAGTGTTTAGAACGTGCATAGTCACTGCAAATAATTGCAGCGTGGTGAATACCTAAAAGTTTCAAATTTAATTCCTTAAAAAGCAAAAACGCACTTAATTAAGTGCGTTTTATATGTTGCTTACTACATGTTGTGTTAGCTTGGCTGCGCTTCTTTACATGCTTTAACGGCCGGTGCTACAAGTTCTAAACCGGTTTTATCACATGGCGGTAAAGCGGCATCGCTTACACTAATAGGCGTTACGCGTTCGCCCCATTTTATGTAACTTGCAGCCCAGGTAAGGCCGGCACCAAATGCAGCAGACATAATGTTTGAATGCGGTTTAATTAACCCTTGCTCAACGGCTTCACATAACGCAATAGCAATCGTAGCAGCAGAGGTATTACCATACTCACCAATGTTAACCATTACTTTTTCGTCAGGTACTTTTAAACGATGCTGAATAGCTTGAATAATACGTAAGTTAGCTTGGTGTGGAACGAGTACATTAATGTCATCAAGGCTCAAATCGGCTTGTTTAAGTACATCGTCGCACGCTTCGCTCATGCCTTTAACAGCACGTTTGAAAATTTCACGACCTTCAAATAATAAATCAGATGGTCCAATTGGCTCATATTTATTTAAATCACTACCAAAGTTAGTGATGTGTAAAATATCGCGGTCTTCACTGTCACAACCAGTTTTGGTTGCTAGTAAACCAGCTGGCGTATCTGCCGCTTCAAGTACTACTGCACCTGCGCCATCGCCAAATAAAACAGCGCTATCGCGACGTGCCCAGTTTACGTACCAGGTCATACGCTCAGCGGCAATGACCACTGCTTTTTTGATCATACCCGCTTGAATTTGTGCTGTAGCAGCTTGCAATGCATATAAAAAGCCCGAACATGCCGCGTTTGTATCCATNNNGGCAGCGCCTGTTGCACCAATGTTTTTTTGCACTTGTGAGGCGGTATTTGCCACAACAGTAGAAGGTGTACAGGTTGCTAATATCACTAAATCAATATCTTTAGGATCAACGCCCGCGCACGCAATAGCATGCTTAGCAGCAACGGTTGCCAGCTCGGCGGTACTTACATGGCTCACTCGGCGAGATTTAATGCCTGTACGCGTGGTTATCCACTCGTCGGTGGTATCAACTATTTCACTAATTTCATCGTTGCTAATGCTTGCTGGTGGAATGCATTTACCCCAACCAGTGATATGTGCGTAAGGCATAGTATGTTCTCTTAAGGTGGTCTGACATGTATTACTAATGGGGGAGTTATACCAAAAAACGGCTTTCAAGACTAGTTTATAGCATGCTTTGTATCGTAAATATTCGCAATTACGGGTTATTTAAGGTAATGCTAGTATAAAAAAGGAGCAAGTATGAAAACAACACTAATAACAACATTCACTTCAATAGCGCTGGCATTAATTGCAAATGGGGCTTTTGCTCAACAGCATAAAATTATTTATGCGGGCAGTTTACTTGCATCCGAAGATCAAAAAGTAAAAACAGAGCAAACGTTAGTCATAACAGATAATACAATAACANCAGCCATTAAAAACGGCTACCTCACAAAAGCAGAACTTAACCTACCTGATGCCGATATTATAAATCTTAAAAATCAATTTGTAATGCCTGGTCTTATTGATATGCATGTTCACGTTACGTTTGAGCGAGATGCTAAAGCAAACCCTCACCGCTGGGCAACAGAATATGATGCCGATTATGCTTTGCGCTCAATTAAATATTTACAACGTACGCTCGATGCGGGTTTTACATCAGTGCGAGATTTAGGTAGCGATCACAAAGTTATATTTCCGCTAAAACGTGCTATTGAGCGAAATGATATTAACGGCCCTCGCATTTTTGCAGCGGGTAATACAATATCGCCTACCGGTGGGCACGTAGATATGCACGGTTATCGAAAAGATATTACAGATGCGGTTACAGGCGGGATTGGTATATGTAATGGCGCGGATGATTGTAGCCGTGCGGTACGCGAGGTAATTAAAAGTGGCGCTGATGTAATTAAAATTACTGCCACGGGTGGAGTACTAAGTAATACCGCTGCTGGTGTTAACCAACAACTTACAGATGCAGAGCTGATTGCAATTGTTGATACTGCTCATCACTTGGGGCGTAAAGTTACAGCGCATGCACACGGTACACAAGGTATAAAAGCGGCCTTAAAAGCCGGTGTAGATTCTATTGAGCATGGCTCTTATTTAGATAAAGAGGCAATAAAGTTATTTAAAAAAACGGGAGCTTATTTAGTACCGACGCTTTTAGCGGGTGCAACGGTAAGTAAAGAGGTGCTTACAAATCCAAATATGCCACCGGCAATAGCCGACAAAGTGCGTGAAGTGACTCCAAAAATGCAGGCTTCGTTTAAACTTGCACTGAAAAACAAGGTTAATATAGCTTTTGGAACAGACTCTGGGGTGTCGCGTCATGGGCTCAATGCTAACGAATTTAGTTTAATGGTAAACAATGGTATGAGCGAAGCCCAAGCTATTAAATCAGCAACCATACATGCAGCGAAACTGCTGGGGCAAAGCGCACTCATTGGCGACTTGAGTGTTGGTAAACAAGCAGATATTATCAGTGTGAATGGCTCACCGCTTAAAAATATCGACGTACTTAAAAACGTGCAATTTGTTATGAAAGCCGGGCAAGTTTATAAACAATAGGGAAGGTTATGAGCAGCAAAATAAAAGTGTCGTTGTTTAATCATTTGATTGACGCTGAGCGCCAGTTACTAGACCCAGAAGTTCGCCAATCTGAGCGCGCATTAGATGCTTTACTCGATGATGAATTTATCGAAATTGCTGCCAATGGCACTACATTTAATAAATACCAAGTACTTACCCGCTTACCTACCGAGGTTGTGCCACAGTTTTATAATCAGCATTTTAAGGGCCGAATGCTGAGCGATGATGTAGTGCAACTTAGTTATCAAGCAGCTTATAGGCGCTCTGCTCGCAGTGAATTTAATTATTCATTGCGTATGTCGCTTTGGCGCCAAACTAGTAGGCAATGGAAAATGGTGTTTCACCAAGGAACGCCTTGTGCACCGTTTTCAATTTCGATGGATGATGATTAAAAATCACATAACCGTTAAAATAACCTTATTAAACATTTGATTGGGCAATTACCTCTTGTTAATGCGTACCGACCCCACCATTAGTCGACTATTAATGCTGCGAAGCGGCGCTATTGCGGTGCAATTAATCGCGGTGTTTAGCGTTTATTTTTTACTAGAACATCAAATTGCATTACTGCCTTTACTGATTGTTATTGCCGTTGAGGCTGTGTTTCAGCTTATTAGCCTGTTTGCCTATCGTAATGTAAGCCGCGCTAAACCTTTGGGTATGTTGATGCAGTTAACCGCTGATGTATTATTTTTAACGGTTTTACTCTCGCTAAGCGGTGGTGCAACCAATGCATTTGTATCACTGTTATTGCTCCCAATAATGATCGCTGCTGTTACGCTGCGAGAAAAAGGATTAGCTTATATTGCGGTATTAGCCATTGCCGCATACAGTTTTTTACTGATAAAGATGCCCGATCACAGTATGCATCAAATGAATATGAGTGGTCACTTTATTGGCATGTGGGTTAATTTTGTTTTAAGTGCTAGCGTAATCGCATTAGTGATTGGCGCAATGAGCAGGGCACTTAAAGAGCGAGAGCGAATTATTGCAAACGTGCGTGAAAAACAATTACGTAATGAACAGCTTGTTACCCTTGATGGGGCCGCTGCACAAATAACCCATCAACTAGCGACCCCAATTGCAAATTTACAGCTATTGTTTGAAGAGTTATTAGAAGACCAACCAAACAACCCCATTGTTAAGCACATGCAAGCGCCGCTTACTCAGTGTAGTACGCAACTTAACGACTTTAGAAAACTCTCAGAGCAATTACGTCTTAAAAATTCGCAAGAGCATATCACCGTAAAGCAACTGCAAACGCAAATTACAGATACGCTTTTACTGCAATACCCTGATCAGCACATTAAATGGATTACGCCACCTATTGCAGCAACATTGATAAGTGATGCGATGTTATTGCCTGCTATTTTAAATTTATTGCAAAACGCCGCGCTCGCTAATCAAAAACAAGGTCAAACTCAATTAGAGCTGAGTTGGCAGCAAGATAACTTACATAGTGAATGCGTTTACTTGTTAATTCGCGATTTTGGCCCTGGCTTTTCATCATCGCAATTAGCAGAGCTGGGTGGTCAACTTATGCCAAGCGATCAAGGAATGGGGCTTGCTGTGCTTTTATCAAACGTTACTTTTGAGCGTTTAAATGGCTCACTTACCTTGTTTAACCATGCAGATGGCGGCGCTGTCGCCAAAGTTAAACTCGCTATTGTAAACACTGAGAATAACGCCTCATGAAGTTACTTATAATTGAAGACGACATAAATTTAGCCAGCACACTGGTAAGGCGCTTAACTAAACAAGGCTTTACCTGTGAGGTGGCGCATAATCAAAGTGATGCGTTACTTACTGCGCGTAATCTATTACCTGACTTTGTTTTATTAGACATGAAACTAGGTGACGATAACGGACTTGCACTCATAAAGCCGCTGCGTAGTTTGCTCCCCCAAGCTCATATTGTTTTACTAACCGGGTTTGCAAGTATAGCAACCGCAGTAGAGGCAATGCGTTTAGGCGCAAACGATTACCTTACTAAACCGGTTGATATGGCAACTTTATTAAAAGCGCTTAACACCGAGCCTGTGGCATCGGCATCGAATGTTATTGGTGATGCGGTTATGTCGCCGGAGCGCTTAGAGTGGGAGCATATTCAACAAGTATTACACAGTAATAATGGCAATGTGTCGGTTACCGCAAGGCAACTTAATATGCACAGACGTACTTTGCAGCGCAAGTTACAAAAAAAGCCGGTGCAGCAGTAATTTAGTACTTAATTTAAGGAAAGTGTTATGAGCGATGATGCAGTGACAATAATGCAAAATCAAAAAATTATATTATTTGATGCGCAATGTAAGCTTTGCAGCGCGTGGTGTAACTTTATTATTGCTCACGATAAAAATACTATTTTTAGATTATGCAGCGTGCAATCTCCAAAAGGGGAACTGTTGTTAACACACTTTGGTTTTTCAACAATTGAATATGCCTCAATGGTTTACCTAGAAAACGGTAAAGCGTATACGCAAAGCCATGCTTTTTTTAACGTTGTTAAGCAGCTAGGTTACCCATACAAACTAGCAACTGTATTTAGTATTTTGCCAAATAGGTTTAATAATTGGTTATACGATAGGGTTGCTTTAAACCGCTATACCTTATTTGGAAAATATCAGTATTGCAGAGTACCAAACCCAGAGGACGCAAAACATTACTTATAATTGATCGCAGGTAAAGAAATTTACTATCGTATTGAATTATTGTCTCCATAAACAAATATATTGCGCAGTCCCAAAAAATCAGGTGTTGATATGTTTAATAAAAGTAGAGTTTTTTTTGTTGTAATGCTTTTAACTTCACTCGCTTGGAGTGCTTATTTAGTACCCGTTGTTTCAGAAGGTCTGACTACGAAAAGTTGGCCTATGGTTGAGGGTACTGTTATTTCTAGTAATGGACTACGTATACAACATAACCAAGAGCGCTATATTATAGAGGTTGAATACTCTTATATGGTTGATGAAAAGCTATTTTTTGGAAATCGAGTATCAAACGTCAACTCTATGCTTGATAGAGCGGAGCGAGATTTACAACTTAACAAATATCAAACGAGGGATAAAGTTAATGTTTTTTTATAACCCTCAGGAGCCTAGTAAATCCTACCTAATGGTTGGTGTAGGCTACGGTATTTATCTTTTGTTGTTTGTGTGTATAGCTATGGTATTTTTCTCAGCTGTGAATTTAAGAACGTTATTAAAAAACTGATTTTAAAAAGGCTCTTAGCAGAAGCAGAAAACTAATTGGGTTAGGTTTTTCTTCTTGCCTTTGGTTGATTACTGCTAATCTTGAGGTTTTAATTTATACAAATTAATAGGTTATAAGATGTTTTGGCCTCATAGTTTAAAGTGTGCGGATGCGTTATAGAGCAATCCTCCCGGAAAGTTAATAGAATCCAAATATGAAAAAATTTATATCTATGTCTAGATTGTTAATTTTAATAGTTGTGCTCTTTTCTGTAAAAGCATTTCCCTTACAGGAAAATATAGAATGTAAAAAAGTATCATGGGGTCAACTGTTTAAGAATCAAAATGATTTGGTTGGAACTAAAGTGTGCTTAGTTGGACATTATGGGCACCTTAGTTTTTATGAAGATCGTGCAGCTCTAGAAAAAATGTCAAAGCAATACTTAGTATTCCCATTTTACGGTGATGTAACTGAGGGGTTTGTTAAGCGTTGTAGCAATAGAATGCTTTTAGTGGAGGGCGTAATTTCCAGCCATGAAAAAAGTAAAGCACCACGAATTAGAAAAGTAACTAGGTTAAGCCCACTCTCGGACCCTGAATATAGCTGTTTAGACCAAATATCAGGTTTTGTGAATTAAAGCGTGCTATTGGGTGACGCCAATTATTTGATTGGTCAGCTATAAGTAGATGCTAGGTTTAGGTGGCTGTGCTAAAATCGCCGCGTTTTAAATTATCAGGGCTTTGAAATGGCAAGTACAGCGCACGCACTCCACATATTGGTTAAGCACAAAGAAATAGCAGAAGACATTATTAAGCAATTAGGTAAAGGTGCAAAATTTCAAACCTTAGCTAAAAAATATTCGTCGTGCCCATCGGGTAAAAAAGGCGGTGACTTAGGTGAATTTAGACGCGGACAAATGGTTCCACAGTTTGACAAAATTGCATTTAAAGGCGCAATTTTAGAGCCTCATCTAGTTAAAACTAAATTTGGCTGGCATGTAATTAAAGTACTTTATCGTACTTAAGTTTATTTAAACTGTTTAGCAATTGATGCGTCTTAGCAAGCGTCCAGCCAATCACCTATCCTAAATTTACACTTTGACGAACTAAGAATTAGGGTGGGTGTCATCTTAATTTCGAATTGAAACCTAACTGGTTAGTTAGGTTTAATATTTAGGTACGCTTAACCAAATGTTTTTCCATAAAGTGTATTTTCAGGTTTTGCATCAAATAACTCCAAGATAGTAGATTTTTTAATTTCTGCCTTGTCAGTTTCATCCAGTATAGATTGAAACATTGAAATAATATTGTGTTCAAAGTTACTTGTATCCACTCCTGCTGACGCCTCATGAATTTCTTTAGAGGTATCTTCATTTAATAAGGCATCATAAGTGTTCTTATTAATGTTGACAAAATATTGGAGATCATAATCTTTAACCATTTCAAGCACTACTTTGAACATTGTAGCAACTTGTCTAGGGTCCACTCCAGAGAAAATACAACTATCGTGAGCAACAAATCCTATCAAGTTTGGATTCAAAGCAATAAGCAGCATATCATAACAGAAAATTTTGACTTCGTTGATTCCTTGAGAACCATCTTTTGGGATATGTGGTTCAATATCATATAGATATTGAGCACTTTTAGAATTTGTAACTTTAAGTGAGCCACCTTGACCACGATAAAAGCGCTTAACAAGACCACGAAACATTGATTCAATATAGTCGAGGTGATCTTTGTTCTCAGCTAAAAAGGTAATTGATTCATCTTTAATCACTGCTTTATCTAGTTCTAATTTGGCTTTGTCTTTTTCAAACTGTGACAAAACAGTTTGATAGCTAGTAAGTTCAGATAAATCTTTGTCAATAGTTCTTATTCTTTCAACAATAGAATTATACTCTTCCAAAGCTCCTGACGAGTCCAAATCTTTCAGCAATTTATCTCTTTTTGTTTCTATGATGGTTAGTTTTTTGTTAATGATGTTGTTTTTTTCTATTAGCTTAAGCACCTCTTGCTCAAGGCGATGTTTACGTGCTTTTTGTATGTTCAAATGAAAATTTTCAGCTTGATCTAACCGTATAGTTACCAGCTCCTGAAAGTGATATTCAGCTTCATTATAAATATTTTTGACTTTAGATATGTCAAGTACATCATCAGCACTTGTTTGAAGTATTCTATTTTTTTTATTGATATCACGTTCATTTGAATGTAATTCATTTCGTAAACTAGCCATAGACAAAGTTAATTCATCAGCGCTTCTCTTTAAATCATCGTAATTTTTAGCAATGATAAAGTTTTCTTTAGCATCTAGAAGCGTAGAAAGTTCATCCTGGAGATCTAAAGAATCTTCTTCATTAATGTTAAGTTTCTGCTTGTTCAGCAGTTGTTCGGTTTTTCGTAATTTAGACAGCTCGTCGGCAATAATCTTATTCTTTTTAACTAGCGTAGTATCAATACCTAAAAGAGTCAGATTATAAAGTGCTTGATAGTAATCGTTCGACCCTTGACCTTGCTGAGTAAGAGCACCAGAATAATAATTTTTTTCGGGTAGGTAGCGTCTAGCAAACATATTAAACAAAGGTTTAAAATTAAAGTCTATGTTATTTTTAAGTGAGAAGATTTCGCTTAATTTTTTTGGATAATTTGTTTTATTGATCCTTTCTTCATTTAAGAAATAATCAGTTTGAGAAAAGTTTTTGCGAATTTCATAAATCACAGTACCTACAGAAAACTTTAAATAAAAATTACCATATGTAGATAAAAATGCTTTAAGCTTTTTTTCATTAGATATTTTTTCATTAAATGATCCACCAAACATTAAGTGAATCAAATTTAAGGAACTGCTTTTACCTATTCCGTTATATGAATCAGTTGATAAAGAACTTGATTGAAGCCCTGCAATTATATTGAGCCCTTTCTCAAATACAATTGTTTTAAAATTAGGATTATCAGAATATAGCTTTAATAGTTTCATTATCTAATTCCAGTTTTCCAATAATAAAAAGAAAGTCTAAGCATTGTTGCATTTTTTCAATAGTAATTTTTTTAGGGTATACGCTATTTAATTTATCGAACAAATCATCAAAAGGCATGTTACCTTCAGTCTGTAACTGTTCTATTACATAAGCAGAAATACAGTAAAGTGAATCTATAGGTTTCACAATTTTAGTTGGTAGAATCATTCCTTAACCCCTATATCACACTCTTCAAAAAAGAACGCTATGATAACCCATGCCATTGAAGTTGCTTGGTAATCCGCCTTGAAAGTTTCACTTTCAATTCGATGACAAAGCTCACCAAGAACTTTATTAAAGCAAACATCGAAGTCATTCACTAGAATATGTAACTCACTAACTGATTTATTAGCTAGACTTCTATTATGTACACCAGCCAAACTTAAAGCTGATTTTAATATTGGCGGATAAAAGTCGAAGACAATTAATTCCTTTAAATCAGTTAATGCATCCGTATTTGGTAATTCATAAATTGGAATTGCAGCAGAACTTCCTCTATGAAGCTCGGCACTAACTTTTTCATTCAGATTATTTAGCTTAATTTTATCAGTTAACTCTACATTTTCGAAATCTTCAGAATAATCGATTTTTTTATTTTTATAATCTTTAATCAAAGCTTCAAATACGACTTGTAATGAAATTTCATCAGTGTATTTCTCTTCAATGCTTTTGAAAAAACCATCATAAATCTGTTTTAATCTAGGATCTGTTAAGTTCTTTATATCATTAAGTAAATCCGTAAAATCCTTTAAATTATCTCGAATATCTTCAATCCCATACTCGTCTTTGTATTGCTGAATAGTATTAGAACGGAGGTTTTTAGGTTTTTCTAATAAGTAGTAAATTTCAAACTCATATTGAAAATAACTCTGTTTCGTTAGTATTTTTAGGCTGTTATCAATTTTATCTTTCGACGTCGTAACTGTTACTTGGATTACATGCTTAGAAGTATCATCTTTTAAATCGATATAGGCTTCATTATCTCCAGCACTATTAGCATTCTTAAAGTTTTTACCTTGATACAAAAAGTTAAATACATTACAGAAAAAGTCTTCAGCATTAATATGTATAGAAAAGATATTCATCGATTGATGAAGCTTCATATCACACATCATAATAGATAGCGTTCGTGAGATTTTTTTTATAATTTCAGTGCGGTCATCTAAAGTCATTAATTACCTACTTTTGAGTGTTATTGTAAAGAACCATTTGAACATTTCTATAGGAGAGTATAGGCAATAACATCGGTATTATTCATATATATAAATAATATCATTTGTACTAAAAATTGTAAGTGTATATTTATATGGTCAAAAAAATTAACGTGACACCTATCTTAATTGGGGTAGCTTTACTAGTTCAATTAAAGTGTCTGTTCTGCTTGATTTTGCTATATAAATTAGCTATTTATGTTCGTTGAAGCTCAAATAAGTTACGGTGTCGGATGGCGCTTTGCTTATCCGACCACCGTTTTTAAATATATTTGAAGGGTGGTGGTTACCTTCTCCCCTCTCTGTCAGGCTAGTTGTTTAATATTGAATATTCGTTGGGTTTCGCTACGCTCTACCCAACCTACGTGTTTAACTTAAATTCTTACGCACACGAAAATCGCGTTGCCTGAGCGCTCTGCCCATCAGCCGAAATTAGTTGACCACTACAGATACACATCCTGATTTTTATACGGTGAAGATCATTTACGAGAATTGTAGAGGCGGGATTGAAGGCGGATTACTTATGCTTTTACAAATAATCACACGCATTCAGCGCTGTATGTTGACGATAAAATATTAAATAAGTTTATAGTAAGATAATTCTTGTTCGCTTACTTATACGTAATAAAAAAGCTGCAATGTGCAGCCTTTTTTAAGTGTGAAACAGCTATTTTACTCGTTAAGCGTCTTGCTTGGCTTCTTCTTCACTAATTTGTTTTAGTGCTTGAATGAATGAGTCGCTTGGTTGTCCGCCAGTAAGTGCATATTTATCGTTTATGATAAATGTAGGTACTGAAGTAATACCCATCTGTTTAAAGTTGTCTTGCTCTTGGCGTACGTCTTGTACGTATTTGTCTGAATGTAGAATACTGCGCGCAGTTTCTTTATCAAGACCCACTTTTTCAACTACGTCGAGCAGTGCTTCTTCTTGATTTAAGTATTTTAAATCTGTGAAGTGCGCTTCGAAAAAGGCGAGTTTTAACTCTGTTTGCTTACCTTCTTCACGTGCCCACATTAATAAACGATGCAAGTCAAAGCTGTTGATCATGATGCGTTTGCCATCAAAATTAAAGGTGAATCCAGCACGTTGACCGGCTTCGAACATGTTTTTACGATTTTCGTCGCCTTGCTCTTCACTTAGGTTGTACTTTTGCATTAAATGTTCGTTTAAATCCTGACCTTCAATTGGCATATCTGGATTTAGTTCAAAAGGATGCCACGTAATATCTGCGCTCATTTCGTCTTTGAGTTGCTCTAGTGCAGTTTCTAGGTTTTTATAACCCACTACACACCAAGGGCACATTACGTCTGAAACGATATCAATTTTAAAGTTTTTCATATTTATCCTTTTGAGGATTGCTTATAACTAAGTATAAAAAAGGATATTGGGATTAATTTAGCTTTATCAATACCAAACTAAAAAGAGCAACTAAACAGCTGCTCTTGAAGGAATTCAGTTTTAAGCGTTAAGCCCAAATGGGTCGTCAATACTATAACTTGGTTGTGTAAACCAATGAGGGCCGTTGTTGGTCATGTAAAAATGATCTTCTAAACGTACGCCAAATTCATCAGGTATAACTAACATTGGCTCGTTACTAAAGCACATGCCTGGGGCAAGTGGGGTTTTATCACCGCCAACTAAGTATGGCCATTCATGAATGTCTAGCCCAATGCCGTGGCCAGTTCGATGCGGGCAACCCGGTGTTTGGTACTGCGGACCTAACCCTTGCGCCGCTAAATAAGTACGTGCGCCAGCGTCTACTTCTTCGCACGTAGCACCGATTTTAGCTGCATTAAATGCCGCCATTTGCGCTGCTTTTTCATGATCCCAAAACATGCGTTGGCGCATTGTTGGTTCGCCAAATACATAGGTACGGGTAATATCAGATAGGTAATCGTGTACTTTACAGCCGGTATCAATTAATACCATATCGCCTTTTTTAAGTACTTGGGCGTCTTTAACCCCGTGCGGAAAAGACGTTGCAACACCAAACAATACAATACAAAAATAGTTACCTGGCGCGCCTACTTTTTGATGTGCTTGCTTAATAAAGGCTTCTACTTCGGTGGTGGTTATTCCCTCATAAAGCATGCTTGCTGTGGCTTGATGCACGGCTAAGGTCATATCCATCGCGCGCTGCATTAAGCTAAGCTCGTGAATTGATTTATGCATACGGCAATGCGCCGTTACAGGTTGTGCGTTTATGAGTGTTAAACCCGTTTGCGCTTTATTAATGCCGTCGAATATAAAAAATTGTGCGCTTTCATCAATGCCAATGGTTGCGTTTTCATTAACATTTAACTTTTTTAGTACTTCAACAAAAAGTGCATAAGGATTTTCGTGCTCTTGCCACCCATGAATAGGTCCATCTATTACTTTAAACCCGTTTAGTGAACCAATTTCGAAATAAGGCGCAATGTATTGTACTTCACCAAGGGCCGGTAGTATTGCGCCAACCATGCGCTCGCTCGCGTACCATTTCATACCTGTAAAGTAGGTTAGGTTGGTGCCAGCGTTTAAATAAATTGCATCTATGTTGTTTGCAAGCATATAAGCTTGCGCTTTGGCTATGCGCTCTAAATGTTCGTCAGCTGCAATAGGGGTTAGCGTTTGCGTCATATTACTTAGGCTTGCCAGCGCTTGCTCGCTTGATTGTGTACCTATGCCTGTAGTGGTCATGTTTTTCTCCTTGGATTTTTAGCTAGTGTGATTAATACCAAGGTAAAATTCAATGTTATGCGATAAGAGGCTATAAAATAATAACCTCTTAAAAGGTCATATTATTTTTTAGCGTAAGGTAAACGCGTGAGTTTATTACTTGTGTGGTAGCTATCAAGCCCGGTTACTGCCACTGTTTCTATTGCTTGTAAATCTAGGAAACCATCGCTTTGCAGCGCGGCTTTATCAACAAAAACATCCATAATTTCGCCAATAACGAGCTCAGTCCCATTGATGGCTAAATGTTGGTTTTCTATAAATTTTACCGAGTACTTTAAGCGGCTTTCTTTTACAAAAGGCGCTGCAAAGTCGTTTAAGTATTCAGGTGTTAAGCCTGTAGCATCAAACTCAGACTCGTCTTTATCGTAACGAGCTGAAGTTTGATGAGCTTGTTTGTAAATTGACTTATTTACTTGATTAATGGTGTAAGTGCCCGTTTGTAAAATATTTTCAAACGTATGACGCGGCACACTGTGAGGGCGCATAATCATTGCGACTAAAGGTGGGTTAGCCCCAAGGTGAATAACCGAACTTACAATCGACAAGTTGGTATTGCCGAGTAAGTCTTGCGTGCCAATTAAATTAGCGCTTTTAAAACCCGAAAGAGAATTAATTAAATGTGTACGGGTATGTTTTTCAAGTGCGTCTATACGCGCTTTAGTAAAATGCATTAGAAGTCCTTACCACGGTATTGTAGAGCCTTGCCAATCTAAGTAAGCAGGCTCACCGTTTAGTTTTAAATCAGGGTTATTGTTTGTTAATTCAAATAGTTGCTTGGCTACAAATTCAGGCGTAAATAATTTGCCTTCAGGTACATTCTTTTGAAAGGGCTTTGAAAGTACTGTATCTGTAGTGCCAGGGTGAAACAGAATGAGTTTGGTATTTTTAGCACGACGAGCAAGCTCTATAGCAGCGGTTTTAAATAGCATGTTAAGCGCCGCTTTGGATGCGCGATACGTATACCAACCACCTAATTTATTGTCGTTTATGCTGCCTACGCGCGCACTTAATGCAGTAATAGTACACTGCGTTTTGTGGGTTAACAGCGGCAAAATACTCTGCAAGCAAAGTAGGGGAGTTAGGGTGTTTGAATTTAGAAGTTGGCTAAAATACTCAGCGTCTAAATCCTCCATCTTTTTTTCAGGCATATGGGTTTCGTTGTGCAGTGTACCATTGAATATAATAACTTGTTGTATATCGGCATTTTGCTCTTTTAGGTAATTAGTAACGCGCGCTAAACTTTGTTTTGTGTAGTCAGTATGCAGGTGGACAACACTTGAGCCAGATTCAATACTTTTTGAACTAATACAAACGATCTGATGAGTAGGTGTGTTTATTTGTAGATGTTCTATATATGCATTTGCTATGGCACTGCTTGCGCCGAATAAAACAATAGTTTTCATTTATCACCTTTTGCTTTTAGTCCACATTGGCCATTACTGCACTGAGTATTTGGCATTAAAAAGCGACTGATGGGGTGCCGATACTTAGCAAATAATAGGTATCCGCAGTCAGCGAAAAAGCGAATTATTGGTAAGCGAAAAATTTTCAACCAGCTGTGTTTACCCACTATTTTCCATGCTTCGTAAGTTACATCAAGCCCATAAATCATTTCACCTGATTGCTTTTGAGCTTGAAGGTAGTTCATTGCTTTGTCTTTATCAATATACGGGTAGCGCTCACTGAAGTCGCTCGCGTTAAGATCTTCAAGCGTAATTAAGTTTTTGTTATCAGCGTGTTTTAGTTGCTGCATTTCGGTGCTACAAAGAGGGCAGTTACCATCGTAAAAAATGATCATGTGAATGCTTTGTGATTATTTTATATATACTTTTTTACGACAAGACATTGCAAATGGATCTATTAAATATCTCTTCATGATGATATTAATAGTGTCCTACGAAAAAATGGAGACTGATAAATGAGTGAACAATACGCCGCCTTGCGAGGTAATGTAAATTTACTAGGGCAACTACTAGGACAAACAATCAAAGATGCCCAAGGTCAAGCGATTTTAGATAAAGTGGAAGAAATTCGTGCTTTATCAAAATCATCTCGCAGTGGTAACGAAGACGACAGACAAGCGCTAATAGATGTTTTACATGCGCTTAGTGATGAAGAGCTTTTACCGGTTGCCCGTTCATTTAATCATTTTTTAAACCTTGCTAATGTAGCAGAGCAATTTCATACCGTTTCGCGTTTTAATGACGTTGGCCTTGGTCAACAAAACCCTCTCACTCAAACATTAAAAACGTTAGCTACAAAAGCAGAACAAGGCCAGTTAGACAGTAATCATTTGGCCGAAACACTCTCAAAACTCCACATAAACTTAGTATTGACCGCTCACCCAACCGAGGTTACGCGCCGTACTATTATTAACAAACACGTTGAACTAAGTGATTGCTTAGCGTCATTAGAGCGAAAAGATAACTTAGTGCAAGAGCGGGACAATATTTTAAATCGTATTGAACAGCTGATTAGCCAAGCTTGGCATACCGACGATATTCGTCGCTCTCGCCCAACGCCAGTTGATGAAGCCAAATGGGGCTATGCAGTAATAGAAAATAGCCTGTGGCATGCGGTTCCGCGCTTTTTACGTGAATTTTCAGCGAATGTTAAAGACCAGTTGAGCTTAGAGTTACCAATAGATTACAGCCCAATCGAGTTTACATCGTGGATGGGTGGAGACCGTGATGGTAATCCATTTGTAACATCGCAGGTAACAAAAGAAGTGCTTGATCATGGTCGTTGGATGGCACTTAACTTATACATTCAAGATTTAAAAACGTTGTGCGCTGAACTCTCTATGTCAGATGCCAGTGATGAGCTTGTTGAGCTTGCAGGGCAAGAGTTTGAACCATATAGAGCGGTAATCAAAAAGCTTAAAAACCAAGTTGCAGAAACAGTGGCGCACTTAGGTGCTAAAATTAAAAATAAGCGCAGCGATTCACAAGACTTAATTACTAATATTAATCAGCTTAAACACCCAGTTGAAGTGTGCTATCGCTCGTTATTAAAGTGTAATATGAAAGTAGTTGCGGATGGCTTATTACTTGATTTACTGCACCGTATAAATAGCTTTGGTTTGCGTTTAGCCAAACTTGATGTGCGCCAAGATTCATCTCGCCACGGCGATGTGTTTTCAGAACTGACTCGTTATTTAGGTTTAGGCGACTACAACCAATGGCAAGAGCAAGACAAACAAGCATTTTTACTTGCAGAGCTTAACTCGCGCAGACCGCTTATTCCAAAACATTGGCAACCAAGCCCAGATGTACAAGAAGTACTTGATACCTTTGATGTAATTGCCAAGCAAGACGAAGCAACATTTGGTTTGTATATTATTTCGATGGCACGAACAGCGTCAGACATTTTAGCAGTACAACTGTTGCTAAAAGAAAGCGGCTGTAGCTTTGATTTACCAGTAGCACCGTTGTTTGAAACACTCGACGATTTAAACGCAGGCAGTGATGTAATTACCACATTGCTTGATAATGTTTGGTATCGCGGGCACATTAAAAACACCCAAAACGTAATGATTGGTTACTCTGATTCAGCTAAAGATGCTGGCATGATGGCAGCAGGTTGGGCGCAGTACGAAGCAATGGATAAGCTAGTACAGCTTGCTGATGCACGTGGTATTGAGCTTGTTTTATTCCACGGACGTGGTGGTACAGTAGGACGTGGTGGTGCACCCGCTGCACAAGCGCTGCATTCACAACCCCCTGGCTCATTAAAAGGTGGCTTGCGTGTAACCGAGCAAGGCGAGATGATTCGCTTTAAATTTGGTTTACCCGATGTAGCACTGCAAAGCTTAAATATTTACGCAGGCGCAGTTCTGCAAAGTAACTTATTACCGCCACCGGAGCCAAAACCGCAGTGGCGCGAAGTAATGAAGCTAATAAGTGAGGAGTCATGTGAGCATTACCGTAATGTAGTTCGCCATGATGAAAACTTTGTACCTTACTTTAGAATGGCAACACCTGAGCTTGAACTGTCTAAGTTACCGCTTGGCTCGCGTCCTGCAAAACGTAATCCTAATGGTGGCGTTGAAAGTCTACGTGCTATTCCATGGATTTTTGCGTGGAGCCAAAACCGTTTAATGCTTCCTGCATGGCTAGGTGCGTTAACAGGCTTAAAAGCTGCGCTTAATAAGTACGGCGCAGAAACTCTAAACGAAATGAGCTTACAGTGGCCGTTCTTTAGATCGCGCCTAGAAATGCTAGAAATGGTATTTAGTAAAGCCGATTGTTGGTTGAGTGAGCATTATGATAATGCGCTGGTGGAAGATATGTACAAACCACTGGGTGTAACACTTCGTAAAGAGCTTCAAGAAGCCATTAGCTTGGTGCAATCACTTAGCCCGCAAAAAAGCCTACTAGCCGAACAACCTTGGATTAAGGAGTCGATTAGTTTACGTAACCCGTACACCGATCCACTTAACTTACTACAGGTTGAGCTTTTACGCCGTGCTCGCTCAGAGGAAAAACGCAACGAAGGTGACATTGATAATGCATTAATGATCACGATGACAGGTATTGCAGCAGGTATGCGTAATACCGGCTAACATGTTATTTTGTTAGGTATACCTATTGGTATTAAAAGGGAGCACGCGATGTGCTCCCTTTTTTTGCGTTAAATAGGCTGGTATTTAACACCTTAACCTTTTAAACTACTTAGCCATTGAATAATTAAAAAATGTTATGGCTTCAGCAACTTTTACTGTACAGCAAGATACAGCACTTACAAATTCGCACATCACATTAAACGTAGCGCAAACAGCGTCATTACGTAGTCAATTAAAATCACAACGTGGCATATTAAATTCTAATAATATTAAGCAGTTATGCGCACAACTCAATGTGTCTGATGATGTATTATTACAAGGTTTAGTACCTTTGGCTTCTGAGTATGCTGTTGCGCCGATATCAGATTTCCATGTAGGCGCAATTGTTAAAGCACTTGATGAAAACGATGAGGTAAACTTTTACTTTGGTGCAAATGTAGAGTTTGATCATCAAGCATTGAGTTTAGTGGTTCATGCAGAGCAATCGGCTATAAATAACGCATGGTTAAACGGCGCTAAAAAAATAGTTAAAATAGCGATTAGCGATGCACCGTGTGGGTATTGTCGTCAGTTTATGAACGAACTCGCTGATGCGAAAGAGTTTGATATTTTATTGCCAGAGCAACACTTTAAATTAGCAGAATTACTGCCGCACTCGTTTGGGCCGACTGATTTAGGTAACGCGTTTAGCTTGTTTAATCCAGAGCCTCACCAGCAAGTATTTGCAAATGATCAACTAGATGAAAAACTAGCAAGTACAGCATTAAACGCATACGTACCCTATAGTAAAAACTTTAGTGCAGTAAAAATTAGTACATTTAAAAATGGTGATTTTTACGGAAGTTACGCAGAAAACGCAGCGTACAGCCCAAGCTTGTCGCCACTACAAAGTGCACTTAGCCAATTATTTATCGCAGGGCTTAGCTTTAACGAAAGTACAGTAAAATCAATTACACTTTTAGAAACCGCAGGCCATGAAAACCAAGCGGGTGTAGCACGTGCTGTACTTGCAAGTTTTAAAAATCTACCGGAAATAGAAGTAATTAGAGCTCAGCTAAAATAACCTCTTAAAAACAATAAAGCACAGCCAGAGCTGTGCTTTATAATTTTATCTATTGAGTTTACTTGGTATTAATCAAGTAATACTTTTGCAGCCTCTAATACTACCGCTACAGATTTACGCTCAATTTCACCATGGTCAACATTTGGTATTTCTTGGCGAGTACGATTAACAAGTACGCCGGCAACACATGCTGCTTGTAAACCAAGGGCTGCACACATAGTAAATAATGTTGCTGATTCCATTTCGTAGTTCATTACGCCCAGTTTTTGCCACTCTTCGCAGCTACCTTGTAGTGATTTAGGAACGTAACCAGAATGCGTATCGTAACGCTCTTGTCCTGGATAAAATGTATCGCTTGATGCAGTAATACCAATATGAAAATCGATATTTAAGTTTTTACATGCTTGTACCATAGCTTGTGTTGCATAAAAGTCAGACACAGCAGGGTAGCTAAGAGGAGCAAAATGCTGGCTTGCACCGTCTAAACGTACAGACGCTTGGCTAATTAAAATTTCGCCTTCGTTGATATGTGGCTGAATCGCACCTGTTGTACCAATACGTAAAAATTTACGCACGCCAAGTTGTGCTAATTCTTCTACTGCAATCGACGTAGATGGACCACCAATACCCGTAGAACAAACAACCACCGAATGGCCGTTTAGTTGACCTAAGTAAACATGAAACTCACGAGTTTGAGCAAGGCAGGTTGGGTTGTCTAGGAATTGTGAAATGCGTGCAGCACGATCTGGATCGCCCGGTACAATCGCAAGTTTTGCACCTTTAAGATCGTCAATACATAGTCCTAAGTGAAATACCTTTTCCATAGCTAAGCCTTTTTATAATAAATTGTGTCAATCTAGCATCATTGCTAGAAACGTTTATCAAGTACAGGACGATTGTCCGTTTTATATTAACTCCTCCAATTAAGTCTTAATAATTTTAAGAACTAATTTGATTTATTCATCAACTATGAATATTCAATCAAGTGCTTATACAAGTAGCCTTGTTGTGCTGTTGACATGTTCAAGTAGACATAATAAGTATCAACCAAGCGCGTAACTACAATTAAATAGTTTATGGTAAATATTCATTAATATTAAATTAATTCAATGGCTTAAATTTTTTAAGCACGTAAAAGCTAACGTGTTTATTTATATTAGGCACAGAGTTATTTAGCAAAGTGGAATTTATTTGAAGTTTAGGCACTTTTGGTGATTTTGCATAACTAATCAAAAGTAATTAGCTACGTACAGAATAAAAATCGAAGGAGTTTATTATGAGCACACAATTTGAAGCATTTAAAAACAAAGTTGAGCACTGTTTGTGCGCACCGGGTGATGGCGTATACACAGTAAATACTGCAAAGGAGCGCAAAGCCGCACTGCGTAATAAACTTTATGGACAAACTGAAAACGTTGATAATTTGTGGCGCGAGTCTTTAAATGAATTACCAAATTCTCCACATAAAGCCGTTATGTTAGGTATTAGCTCAGACTGTGGCGGTGGTATTTTACGCGGTGCAAACTGGGGGCCACTGTTTGTGCGCTCAGCTTTAATTGATCAGCAACCGCAGTGTCACTCGTTTGATTTAGGCGATGTACGTGTAATCCCACATTTACTTCATGATAAATACCTAAATGATGCAACCATTTCTAATTGCCAAAAAGCCCTATACGGTAATGAAGATAACGACTATTACGTAAGTCCGTTATCAATCACAGAGGATGTATGCGACAGCTTTTACGCAACATTTAAAGATAAAGGGATATTTGGTATTGGTGGCGATCACTCAATTAGTTACCCACTTACCAAAGCGTACTTAAAAGCAAAACGTGAGCAAGGTAGGCGCACCGCTATTATTCACTTTGACGCGCATACAGATTTACTCGTTGAGCGCTTAGGCATAGATTTATGTTTTGGCTCGTGGTGTACACATATATTAGAGTTTTTACCTGCGCCGCATCATTTAATACAGTTTGGTATACGCTCAAGTGGCAAGCCTAAAGCGCATTGGGAAAATACTTTTGGTATTAAACAGCACTGGGCACATGAAATCATTGAGCGCGGCGCAGCAGCAGTTGCTGCCGACGCTATTGCACAGTTAAAAGCCGATAACGTTGATGAAGTATACGTAAGCTTTGATATTGATGCGCTTGATGCAGAGTTTGCATCTGCCACAGGTACGCCAGAACATAATGGTTTAACACCACAGCATGCACTTGATATTTTATCAGCCATTGCGGATGAGTTCCCGATTACTGGTGCTGATATGATGGAAATAGCGCCATTTACCGACAGCTCTTTAGTGGGTCAATCAAGCTCTGAAACGACACTTAGAGAAGGCGCTAAAATTTCAGCCTTTTTAATTAGTGCGATGAACAAGTAAGCTGTAGGAGCTATAAATACTAGCACTATCAGCGTATAAGTGTGCATTACATGACTAAAAACTAGCAGTTCATAAAGCCTCAGCTATATTTATTAAATACATATAATGAGTTAGTTGAGGCCTCGCTGAATGAAATTATTGATCTTTTTATTGTTCATTAGCTGTATTAAAGTTGATGCAACTGAAATAACAATAGTAACGGAAGTATTTCCGGACTTTCAGTATCTCAATGAAGATAATAAACTCGTTGGCCGCTCTGTCGAGAAAGTTCATAAAGCGCTAGAAGGTACTGGTATAAACTACACTATGTTGGCGCATAGTTGGGCCATATCCTACAATGCAGCGCTACGCGATAAAAATACCTGTATATTTTCAATTGTTCGATTACCTAATAGAGAAAGTAAGTTTAACTGGGTAGGTGAACTGGAAAGCTTTGATTCTGCCATTTATGGTCTAAAGTCCAGAGGTATAAAGTTAAATACTCTCAATGATGCTAAAAAATATAAAATAGCAGTACTGCGTGATAACTTTAGTCATCACTATTTGCTTGAGAGGGGCTTTAGTGAGAACAAGCATTTATTACTCATCGATAGCCTAGATAAAATAGATAAACTCATAAGCACTCGTCACCATATACTTGATTTTGTTATCCTCAACAAAAAGCAATTTAACTACCGAGTTAAAACAGAGCCTAAGCTTGAGTTACTCGAACCATTACTTAATTTAAATACAACTCAGTCTCCGTTATTTTTTGCCTGTAATATAAATATGGATCCGGCTTTAGTTTCTCAATTAAAAGTCGCCTTTAATAAAATTTAAGCACTTTAAATTTGCTTTTTTACCTCTCAACCAATTGAAAATTAATAGCTTAAATATATTTCGTAAATATAAATTGCTGCGTTTAAAAAACCGATTATAATCCAGCTGCTTTTTGTTTAAAAAAGCACTAACTTTTTGGAGCGTTAAATGGGTGATTTAATCGGGATTAGCTTATTGATCTTGATCAGTGCGTTGTTTGCTATGTCAGAAATAGCAATTGCAGCGTCGCGTAAAATAAAACTGCGAGTAATGGCAGATGAAGGGAATATAAAGGCAGCAGCGGTACTAAAGCTACAAGAAAATCCAGGGGCTTTTTTTGCCATGATCCAAATAGCACTCAACGCGATAGCGATATTGGGTGGTATTGTGGGCGAGCAGGCCTTATCGCCTTATGTTGAAAGTGTGTTGGTATTGTTTTATCAAGGTGCGCATTTAGAAAAAATTAGCTTTTTATTCTCGTTTTTTACTATTACATCCTTGTTTATATTATTCGCCGATTTAATGCCAAAGCGTTTAGCGATGATCATGCCAGAAGCGGTCGCTGTTAGAGTGGTTACAATAATGCGCTGGGTTACCTTTGCATTAACCCCGCTGGTGATGTTTTTTAATGGTGTCACTAACTTTGTGTTGCGCTTATTTAAAGTGCCCGCTGAGCGAGAAGACAATGTGACAACAGAGGACATTGTTGCCATGATGGAAGCAGGTGCTGCATACGGTAGTTTGCAAAAGCAAGAATATGAACTCATCGGCAATGTGTTTGACTTAGAAGCGCGATTTTTATCAAGCGTAATGACGCCACGCGACCAAATTGTATATTTTGATTTAAACGAATCTAGCCATGATATTGCGACTAAAATTATTGACCATCCTCATAACCACTTTTTAGTGGTGTCTGGAAATTTAGATAAGTTGCATGGCTCTGTTGAATCTAAAGATATTTTACGACAAGTGCTAAAAGGCGAAGCCGCCAATATAAACGATGATCTCATTGATAAAGATGTTTTTTACTTACCCGAAACATTAAGCTTATCAGAAGCTTTAAATGCGTTTAAAAGTGCAGCAAAACCATTTGCTGTTGTCGTAAACGAATATGCGCTTTCGGTGGGTATTGTTACGGTAAAGGATTTAATGAAAGGGTTTATGGGTGATTTAATCACTCACCAAGGCGACGAATTAATCATAGAACGCGATAAAAATTCATGGCTTGTAGATGGTCTAACCCCAATTACCGATTTAGCAAAAGTACTTGATATAGAAGAATTTCCTGACCAGATGCACTATGAAACGGTAGCTGGCTTTTTAATTTACAATATGAAGCGAATACCTAAACGCGCGGAGCATTTAACTTTTTCAGGTTTTAAGTTTGAAGTTGTTGATGTAGAAGGAATTAGGGTAGAGCAGTTGTTAGTTTCAAGGGTTATTAACCCGCAGAGTGCTAATACCCTTTAAAATAAGGTGTGTGCTTTAGTTTTTATATAAATAGCCAAGCTGTATTTGCTTGGCTTTTTTGTGCCTGTTAAAAACTTCGTTTCTAAAATGAGATATTATTTCAATATGTTAAGTTGTTTTATTTTCATACAGTCTTGATTCTATTTTCATCTAATTAACATTAAATGCAACCTAAGACGTATATTGTACTGAGGAGTGTAAGTTTGTGTAAATTTCTTCTAATTAAGATTCATTATCAGCGCGTTTTAATTTAGAATGATCGTTCACTCTAAACTAAAAGGTATTTAACATGCAGCGTTCCCGCATCGCTTTATTTGTATTGTCAGCCCTCGTCGGTTCTGTTGCTTTAACTGGTTGTGATCAGGCTGCTGAGCAGTCACAAGCTTCAGCTCCTAAAGCTGTACCAGTGGGTGTACTTACATTAAAAAGCCAAGCGCTTACTCTCAAAAAAGAACTTCCTGGTCGTATCAGTGCATTTCAAATTGCTGAAATTCGCCCACAAGTAAGTGGTATTGTGCAATCTCGTTTATTTGTTGAAGGTAAAGAGGTTAAACAAGGCCAAGGACTGTATCAAATAGACCCTGCGACATTTGAAGCAGACTTAGCAGCAAGTGAAGCAAGCGTAGCACGTGCTCAGGCGAGTATTTCAAGTAGTAAAGCTAAAGCATCTCGTTTTAGCGAGCTTTTAAAAATAAAAGCGGTAAGTCAGCAAGACTTTGATGAAGCAGATGCTGCATACAAACAAGCAAAAGCAGAATTATTAACGGCTAAAGCGCAGTTAAAATCGGCGCAAATTAACCTTGATTACAGCCATGTGTCATCACCAATTAGTGGTCAAATTAGTAAATCAAGCGTAACTGTAGGTGCACTAGTTAGTGCTAACCAAAGTACTGCACTTGCTACAGTGACTCAGTTAGATCCAATTTATATCGATTTAACACAATCAAGTAATGAGCTTACCAAACTTAAAAAAGCAATATCATCAGGTGCTCTAAGTGTTGATTCGACTAGCCAAACTGACGTTGAACTTATTATGGAAGATGGCTCTATTTATCCTCATAAAGGCACATTGCAGTTTTCTGAAGTGACAGTTGATCCAAGTACTGGCTCAGTAATACTACGTGCTAAATTTTCAAATCCAGAAAAATTATTACTGCCAGGCATGTATGCCCGAGCTTCTATTGTGGAAGGTGTTAAGGCGGGTGCTATTTTAGCTCCGCAACGTGGTGTTAGCCGTAATTCAAAAGGCGAACCAACAGCAATGGTTGTGAGCAAAGACAACACAGTAGAAAGCCGTGTTTTAAAAGTAGACCGCACAATAGGTTCTGATTGGCTTGTTACTGATGGCTTAATGGATGGCGATAAATTAATAGTTGAAGGCTTACAAAAAATCCGCCCTGGTGCACCAGTGAATCCTTCTGAAATTCAATCGTCTACTAAAGCCGATCAAGCGCAATAACGGAGAGTTTTAATGTCACGATTTTTTATCGATAGACCGATATTTGCTTGGGTACTCGCTATTGTAGTGATGCTTGCAGGTATTTTGGCGATTAGGAGCTTACCTATTTCGCAGTATCCTTCAATTGCACCGCCTGCAGTAAGTATTACAGCAACGTACCCTGGTGCATCTGCACGTACACTTGAAGATACGGTAACGCAAGTTATTGAGCAAAAAATGAAAGGCCTTGATGGCTTGCTTTATATGTCATCTACGTCTGAGTCGAGTGGTTCTGCTACACTTACACTTTCGTTTAGCGCCGAAACAGACCCTGATATTGCACAAGTTCAAGTGCAAAATAAACTAGCGACAGCGACTCCACTATTACCAGAAGCCGTTCAAAGGCAAGGTGTTGTAGTTGCAAAGTCAGCGCGTAACTTTTTAATGGTTTATGCTTTTGTGTCTAAAGATGGCAGCATGACCAATATTGATATTGGCGATTATGTTTCATCAAACGTGCAAGATATTGTCTCGCGTGTTGAAGGCGTAGGTGAAGTGCAGCTGTTTGGTTCTCAGTACGCGATGCGTATTTGGTTAGACCCTTCAAAGTTACAAAATTATAAGCTGACACCTGCTGATATTAGTGCATCAATTAGTGCGCAAAATGCGCAAGTATCTGCCGGTCAACTTGGCGGTATGCCTGCCGTTGATGGTCAGCAACTTAATGCAACAGTAACAGCGCAAAGTCGATTACAAACGCCAGAGCAATTTGAACAAATATTGGTTAAAACCAATCCAGATGGCTCTTTTGTACGTCTAGAGGACGTTGCTAGAGTAGAGCTTGGCGGTGAAAGCTACCGCGTTGTTGCTCGTTACGATGGGCAACCTGCATCAGGGTTAGGTATTAAATTAGCCAGTGGTGCTAACGCACTTGATACTGCCGCTGGAGTTAAAAAAGCGATTGAAGAGCTAAAACCGTTTTTCCCTGAAGGGTTAGATGCTGTTATACCTTACGACACAACGCCGTTTGTATCGTTATCTATCGAAAAAGTTATTCACACCTTAATTGAAGCTGTTGTACTTGTTTTTGTAGTTATGTATTTGTTCCTACAAAACTTTAGGGCAACACTTATACCAACAATAGCAGTGCCAGTGGTTTTACTAGGTACGTTTGGTATTTTGTACACTTTTGGTTATTCAATAAATACGCTAACGATGTTTGCGATGGTACTTGCCATAGGCTTATTGGTAGATGACGCAATCGTTGTTGTAGAAAACGTTGAGCGCTTAATGACCGAGGAAAAACTCTCGGCACTTGAAGCTACGCGTAAATCTATGGATGAAATTAAAGGCGCGCTGGTAGGTATTGCCATGGTGCTTTCTGCGGTATTTATCCCAATGGCATTCTTTAGTGGCTCTACCGGTATTATTTATCGTCAGTTTTCTATAACACTGGTATCGGCGATGGGGTTATCTGTTTTAGTTGCTCTTATTTTAACGCCTGCATTGTGTGCAACGCTTTTAAAACCAAGCCATGTACATAACAATGAGACGTTATTTGGCCGATTTTTTACAGGCTTTAACCGTGGTTTTGATAAAACAAATTCAGGTGCACAAAGCTTTGTAGGCCGTATGCTTACGCACTCTAAACGCTACTTACTTATTTATGGCGTGATTGTGGGCGGTATGGTTTATGTATTCTCAAGCTTGCCAACGGCATTTTTACCTGACGAAGACCAAGGTATTTTGTTTAACCAGGTATCATTACCGGCAGGCTCTACAACACAACAAACGCTTGAGGTTGTTAAAAAGGTAGAAAATCACTTTTTAAACGATCAATCTGAAGCTGTGAATGGTATTTTTACCGTTACTGGTTTTAGTTTTGCAGGCTCTGGCCAAAACTCAGCCATTGCCTTTGTTAACCTTAAACATTGGGATGAGCGTCAGCGTGACGAGTTATCTGTTCAAGGTGTTGCAGGTAAAGCGATGGGCTACTTTTCAACGATAAAAGAAGCGTTTGTGTTTGCATTCCCGCCACCTGCAATTGTTGAACTGGGTACTGCTAATGGCTTCAATATTTTCTTACAAGACCGTGTAGGCCTTGGCCATGACGCACTTTTGGCGGCACGAAATCAGTTATTAGGTTTAGCAAGCCAAAGTCCAATTTTAGCGGGCGTACGTCCAAATGGACAAGAAGATATGCCAGAACTACAACTTGATACAGATTTGGCAAAAGCCGAAGCGCTTGGTGTGTCGCAAAACGATATTAACAGTACACTTTCGACAGCATGGGGTAGTAGTTATGTGAATGACTTTATTGACCGTGGTCGAGTTAAAAAAGTGTATATGCAAGGTGATGCACAATCGCGCATGGTGCCTGAGGATCTAAATAAGTGGTATGTGCGCAATGACAATGGCGATATGGTGCCGTTTTCAGCGTTTGCTAGTGCCTACTGGACGTATGGTTCGCCACGTTTAGAGCGTTACAATGGTTTTTCAGCAATGGAAATTCAAGGTAGTGCAGCGCCGGGTTACAGTACAGGCCAAGCAATGGATGAAATGGAGCGTTTAGTTAAACAATTACCTAATGGTATTTCGTCTGAGTGGACCGGTATTTCATTCCAAGAGCGCTCAAGTAGCGGTCAAGCACCTTTACTATATGGCTTATCGCTGTTGTTTGTATTTTTATGTTTAGCCGCGCTTTATGAAAGTTGGTCGGTACCGTTTGCGGTAATGATGATTGTGCCTCTGGGTATCTTTGGTGCGATTATGGCAGCGCTAGGCGGTGGCTTATCAAACGATATTTACTTGCAGGTAGGCTTGTTGACCACCATTGGTTTGGCATCTAAAAATGCGATACTGATTGTAGAGTTTGCGATTCATAAAATGGATGAAGGGTTGGGATTAGTAGATGCAGCTATTGCAGCTGTACGCTTACGATTACGTCCAATACTCATGACTTCGATGGCCTTTATTTGTGGTGTTTTACCACTTGCAATAGCCTCAAGTGCGGGCTCGGGCGCACAAAATGCGTTAGGTATTTCGATTATTGGCGGCACACTCGCATCATCAATATTAGTTGTTGTATTTGTACCGTTGTTCTTTGTGTTAGTTCGCCGTGTATTTCCTGGAAAAACTAACGAGACAACAAAGGAGAGGGCAGAATGAGCATTAAAACATTCAGCCTAAGTGCAATTGCTCTATTGGTGCTAAGCGGTTGTCAATTAGCGCCAGAGCAAAAAGACCTTGCTCTACCAGTACCTGATGCTTATGCATCAGGTACTGAGCAAAGCGCTGCACAGCAATTAAATTGGCAGCAGTTTTTTAATGATGAAAAACTACAAACCTTAATTACGCAAAGCCTTGAGCATAATAAAGACATGCAAATTGCTGTGCTTAACGTGCAGCGTGTGCGTGGTTTGTATCAAATCGAAGACTCTGCTTTGTACCCGTCACTTGATTTAAATGCTTCTGGTACGCGCCAGCGTTTACCGGCTGATTNATTTATCCGGTACTGGCGATGCAGCTATTAGCTCGCAATACAGTGCAACAGTGGGTATTACATCTTATGAGTTAGATATTTGGGGCAAAGTACGCAACCAATCAGCGCAAGCACTCCAAAATTTATACTCTACAGAGCTTAGCCAATACAGTACGCAGGTGTCTTTAATTTCTGAGCTTGCAAATGCGTGGCTTAGTTACGCGACGGACTTACAACTGCTAGAGCTGGCAAAAGAAACGCTAACCTCTCAGCAAGAGTCATTATCGCTTACGCAAAAAAGCTTTGATTTGGGTGCTACGTCTTCAATTACCCTTGAGCAGCTTAGAAGTACAGTTGCTACGGCAAAAGTAGACATAGCTACGTACAAGCGTTTGTTAAAACGTGATAAAAGTGCCCTAGATTTATTAGTGGGTAAATCTGTTTCAGCTGATTTGCTGCCTAATAAAGACCTGACTAACTTGATCAGTATGCCAGAAGTGCCGGTTGGTTTACCGTCTGACCTGTTATCGCAGCGCCCTGATATTAAAGCCGCTGAGCACTTAATGCTTGCTGCAAATGCCAATATTGGTATTGCACGTGCGGCGTTTTATCCAAGTATTAGCTTAACAGCCAATGCCGGGTCTG
>NZ_AUTP01000179.1:0-672 GCF_000498075.1 Pseudoalteromonas sp. TAB23 | reverse complement strand
GTTTGATTCAGGCTCGGGTACATGGAGTTTTGTGCCGTCAATTAGCTTACCTATTTTTAATATGGGACGTAACCAAGCAAATCTTGATGTAGCAAAAGCCGATCAAGCAATTGCAGTGGCAACGTACCAGCAAAAAATTCAAAATGCGTTTCGCGAAGTTGCCGATGCACTTGCTGACAGAGAAGGTTACCAAGAGCAATTAAGTGCGCTTGATATGCTTATAAATAGCCGACAAATCACGTTTGATTTATCAAAAATGCGTTACGAAAAAGGCGCAGATAGCTACTTGCAAGTACTTGATGCTCAGCGTACATGGTACGGCGCACAACAACAGTTAATTTCGGGTCAGCAAGCGTATCTTGCAAGCCAAATTAACTTGTACAAAGCGCTTGGTGGCGGATGGAACGTAACCAGTGAAACAGCTCAGGTAGAGAAATAATATTTGCGGCTTTTAAAGCCGCATTACATATTTACATGGCAAGACTATTTATAGCTCTTGCTTTACTGGGTTTATGACTTGGTAGTGGAGTTGAACATGAAGCCTAAAGCAAAAAGGCAAACAGATCCCGCGATAGCACTGGCTAGGCGAGAGCAAATATTAACAGCTGCTGCAGAGTGTTTTCGCCGAAAAGGTTATCACGGTGCAGGTATGGCTGAAATATCTAAAACGGC
>NZ_AUTP01000178.1:0-1795 GCF_000498075.1 Pseudoalteromonas sp. TAB23 | reverse complement strand
TTAGAAGCCATTATTGAAAACCCGCTCACCGACGATTTACTGTATTTTGCTGACGATTTTTTAATGCGTAAGTTTAATAAAAAAACACGTTCGCGTTTAAGTGCCATGCTTGCCGATACTCAGTGCGTGCTAGAAATAGATGAACTGTACCGAGGTGAAGTAGAGCAGGGCGTAAACGATTATTATACTCGCCAAGGTATGGCTGTATTTAATACCGAAAACACGCTTTGGCAAAGTTTGTTTGGTTTAGTATTTTGGCATGAGTTATTTGTGGAGTCGCCTTATCCGCCATGCAATGAGTTTGATATTTACCCACAAGTATTAAGGCTTGGTAATTTTTATGAAGCGCAGCAAACACAGATAAATGAGCGCTTAGCACAGTGCCAAACGTCGCAAGCATTACTTAATCTAGTATGCAAAAATGCAGCGCAATACTTTGACCAACCTAACGGTTTGTTTAGATGGCGCAGCAATTTATTAGAGCCACTAGAAGCGCTTATTTTAAACAGCCCACTTGAGGCATTAATTACTCATTTAACGGCTATGAGCAAACATTATTTACAGCTAAAAGACGGCTACCCCGACTTAATGGTCATTAATAATGGACAAGTACATTTTGAAGAGGTAAAAGCCCCAGGCGACAAACTTAGGCGCAACCAACTAACCACGATAGATAATTTAAAAAATGTGGGCTTTACAGTACACATTGCTGCGGTTAAATGGTTTGTAGATCCTAACCGTATTTACAGTGTGGTCGATATAGAAACCACAGGCGGCTTAAAAGGCGGTAACCGTATTACCGAAATAGGCCTTGTAAAAGTGCAGCACGGTAAAGTAATTGATACTTGGACAAGCTTAGTTAATCCCGAGCGCCATATACCTGGATTTATAACGTCACTAACTGGCATAAGCGATAGCATGGTACGCAACGCGCCTGTATTTGCCGATATAGCCAAGCCGCTATTAGATAAACTCGCAGGCAGTATTTTTGTAGCCCATAACGTTAATTTTGACTACGGCTTTATTAAAAAAGAATGCGAGATGGCAGGGCACTTTTTTAAAATGCCAAAAATGTGCACCGTGGTTGAGTCGCGCAAAGCGTTTAAAGGGTTAAAGTCGTATTCACTTGGTAACCTTAGTACGCATTTTAATTTAAATTTGACCAGCCATCACCGCGCATTNCTGCCACTGCCGAGCTGTTATTACTGATACAAAATAGTGAAACGCTAACGCCGTAGGGTATTAGCTTACCTTTAAGTATTTGAAATTTAGTTAATAAGTGGTTTTATTGTAATTTTTTAATTTATTTTGGAATAAAGTGTTTTTGTAAATCGTCTTCTTTATGTCAATCCGACAAACTAGAGGACAAAACAATGACTAAATTAAATAAAATTGTAAGCGTAATGATGTTAAGCGGTGTGTGTACTTTTACAGGTGCAGTGCACGCCGCTGATATTGAACTATCTCAGTCTACGTCGGCGCAGCAACAAACATCTACATCTATTGCGCTTTCACAAAACGGTTTAACAGCCAGTGGTAGCAATGATACAAACGCATCTAGCGATACACAAGTAACGGCTGATGACTCGCAAGAAACAGATTCAACGGCAAATAACACGCAAACTCCAGCGCAAGAAAGCAGCGAAACCACAGAGCCTGCAAATTCATTAGTTGCATCTGGCAGCTCATCTTTAAATAACGCATTGAACGCATCGGCATCGTCTTTAAATGCCACAAGTAATAACACAGTCAACACAGCGCTTGATGCAACAGCGCAGTTAACCTCATCGGCGGG
>NZ_AUTP01000177.1:0-3290 GCF_000498075.1 Pseudoalteromonas sp. TAB23 | reverse complement strand
CGGCTAGGCCTAATAGCTCCCAATCACCATTTGCATCTGTGGTTACATCGTATGTTAAATCGAGTAAATCACCTGCAAGCTCTAGAGTAACCGTAACGGTTTTACCTTCGCCCAAATCAGATGTACCAGATAAAGAAACCAACTGACCTAATAGGAACGAAGGCACAATTGTTAGCTCTGGTCCCACGGTATCAACCTCACCACCGGTTTTATTGTCGACCGAAGTATTGCCCGCAGCATCGCTAATAGTTGCACTAACACTGTAAACACCGTCAGCTAAAATATTATTAGCAGCCGCTTGCCAGTCTCCATTGCCATCGGTTTGAACGGTCATTTGATGAGAAACTCCAGCAGAATCAGTAAAGGTAACAATAACGTTTGTATTTGCCTCGTTAGACGTACCTGTAATCAATGGAGTGCTATCTTGAGTTAGTATTAATGAACTTTGATTAATACTAATTTCAGGAGCAATTGTATCAATGGTTGCTGTATTTGTTGCGTCCCCGGTATTACCCGCGCTATCAGTAACAGAGACTTCAACTGAATAATCTCCTTGTGATAGAGAGCTAGTTGCCTCTACAGACCATACACCACCAGTTTGAACTGTTGTATTTACAGTATGCTCATTACCTTGTGCATCAGTGAATACCACTGCAACAGCATCACCCACATTGGCACCTGTCACACTTCCAGAAATACTTGGAGTTAGATCAGTACTTCCAACAATATCGCTAATAGTTACAACTGGCGCAGTTATATCAACTACCCCTGTAGTACTTGTGTTTACAGGGTTACCGGCAGTATCTGTGGTTGAAGCTGAAACCGTGTAAGCGCCCTCACTCAACTCTGTACTTGCAGCGACTGACCATGTGCCATTTGCACCAACCGTAGCATTAACCGTTTGCTCTGCACCTAAGCTATCAGTAATTAAAATAATAACTAATGCGCCTTGCGGTGCGGTTGTTGTGCCTGAAATTGTAGGCGTTGTATCATTTAAAGTTACAAGCGGAGTAATACTAAGCGTTGGCGCGGTTAAATCGATAACACCGCTACCTGTTGTATTACTCGTTAAGCCTCCTTCAGTCACACTTACCGAAACAGTAAACTCACCTTCAGGAAGAATACTTGTCGCATCAACACTCCAAATACCGCCTACTACCGTCGTAGTTACAGTATGTGAAACGTTATTAACGTCAGTTATAACGACTGTGATCACCGAGTTATCTATTGCACTACTTGTGCCTGATATTGCTGGTGTTTGATCGTTCGTATCAACCATTGTATTAATATTAATTGTAGGCGCATTGGTATTTAAAGTTGCGGTACTATTTGCAACTGATTCATTCCCTGCGGCATCAGTAACACTTGCAGAAACTGTAACTTCACCATCAGTCAGTGCATCTGTAATATCTACAGTCCAAGCACCACCTGCACCAACAACAGTTGTGTAAATCTCGGTACTATCTCCATCGGTCACAGTTACTGTAATACTCGTGTTTTCAGGTTCATTGGATGTGCCTGAAATAGTTGGCGTGCTGTCATTAATTGTACCTAATGCGTTTATAGTAATACTTGGTGCTTGAGTATCAATAAAGCTCGAGCCTGTATCCACACCTTGATTGCCAGCATCATCGGTAATACTTACCTCTACATCATAATTGCCATCTGGCAAGCTTGGCGCCGTAACTTGCCAATCGCCGTTAGCATCAACTATTGCGGTTAAAGTATGTATATCACCGTTGCTATCTGTAATAACTATATCGACCACCGTATCCTGTGGTTCAGTTGAAGTACCACTTATAACTGGTGTCTCAGTGTTAAATACAGTTATGTCATTAAGTACAATAACAGGTACTTGGGTATCAATTGTTAAATCAATTGTCGTGCTGCTGGTATTATTAGCGTCATCGGTAATACTTACTTGGGCCGTATAATCACCATCAACAAGTGCTACGGGGACATCTACTTGCCAATTGCCATCAGTACCCACTGTTGCTGTTAGTGTTTGCCCGCCGATAAGGATGGTTACATCAGCACCAATCTCATTACTCGTGCCTGAAATTGTAGGGGTTGTATCTATTGTCGCGTTAACTTCGTTCACAATTAATGTAGGAGCAACGCTATCTATTTCACCTTGAGTCTGCTGCGTTGTTAAATTACCAACACTGTCTCTAACCTCTGCAACAACGGTGTATTGACCTTGCGCTAGCTCTGCTGGTACATCTGCTGCCCAACTGCCATCGGCTTGAACAATCGCAGTAAACTCTTGGCTTTGCCCTGCACTATCGGTAACAGTCACGTCAATTACAGTGCCTTGCCCCATATCGGTGGTGCCGGTAATTACTGGGGTGCTATCATTCGATAAAGCATCAACACTAACGGTTAGTTCTGGCGCTACGTTATCAAAATCAAGCGTATTGACTGATGCAATATTACCTGCTGCATCAGTTGCTGTTGCAGTTACATAAGCAAGACTTAGTAAAGGTACTGTTATGTTTGCAAGCCCCCACGTACCATCAGGATTTGTTGTCGCTGTATAAGTTGCGCCAACTAACCCACCAACTAGGTACTCTGTAATAGTGATTACAGAGCCTCCCGGTAAATCAGAATCCCCCGAAAGAGAAACTAAATTACCTAATAAAAACGATGGAATAATTTCAAGATCCGGAGCGGTTATATCGACTTCGCCAGTGTCTGTACNGTATTGCCTGCAGCATCGGTGATGCTGGCGCTGACGCTGTAGTTCCCTTCGGCTAAATCAGTCGTTGGTGTCGCGCTCCAGTTACCGTTGATATCCGTTTGTACATCAATGATCTGAACTGAATTGGCAGCGTCGGTAAACGTAACGGTGATGGTACTGTTAGGTGCATCACTGCTACCCGTTACTGTTGGTGTGCTGTCGTTTGTTAATACTGGCGCATCTACACTCACACTTGGTGCTGTGGTATCAATGGTGCCGTTGCCTGTAATATCGGTGCTGTTGCCTGCTGCATCGCTGATGTTGGCGGTGATCGTGTATGGNCCTTCTGCCAGTGCAGTCGGTACTTCTATAGAGAAGTTGCCATCGGCATCCACAGTGGTCGTAAAGGTTTGTGTATTACCTTGATCGTCCACCACGGTGAAGTTAATAACCGTGCCTTCAACCGCATCGCTTGTGCCACTGAGTGTCGGGGTGATGTCGTTGCTTGAGCCTGGGCTGGTAAGTACAAGTGTAGGTGCGGTGGTGTCTACTTCGCCGGTGCCTGTAGCGGTGGTGTCATTGCCTGCTGCATCGCTCACGCTTGCGCTGA
>NZ_AUTP01000176.1:0-27529 GCF_000498075.1 Pseudoalteromonas sp. TAB23 | reverse complement strand
CGAATGCGCATAAACCCTTTGGGCAATACATGTTGTAAGTAGCGCCGTAAAAATTCATCACAACTCAGAGTCATGACTTTATCGCGGTTGTTATCTGCATAATCGCGGTATTTAAAGCTCACTGTTTCTTCAGTCGCTGACACTAATCGCGATTCTGACATCACGCCTTTTCGGGTATAACGAGCAAGGTAACTAACTAGCTTTTCACTGTACGTTAAACAGGCTTTGCTATACACGCACCATTTGGTTGGTGTGCTTACCTTCGCGAATGAACTATCGCATTCATTGAGCGCCGCGAGCATTTTCCCTCTAAACACTGTTGATAATGCTTTAACGGGGTATAAATAGCCTTTTTCTATTTCATGCCAGTGCGCTTTATCAAGCGCGCCTGCGGGTATCAAGCAATGCAGGTGAATATGCTGACTTAAGTTCTGCCCCCACGTATGCAGTACGCTTGTCATGCCTAACTGGCCATGCCTCTTTCGTTTCGCAAATTTACCAGCGTTTGCCATGCGGCTTTAAATAAACAGTGATACAACGCGTTTGGGTTGTAGTGCGCAATGATATTTAACTCATGCGGGAGCGTAAAAACAAGGTGGAAATAGCGACACGATAATAAATCCTCTTGTTGTCTTTGCACCCATTTAGCCGTTGCCATACCTTGGCAACGTGGGCAATGCCGATCTCGACAGCTACATCCAATTTGTTGTACTTCACTACAGTTATCACATTGCCATGCTTGATAACCGAGCTGACCCGTTCTGCATGATTGAAGGTGTTGGCAGACTCGTAACTGCTGATAACTCATTATGTGGTGCTGCCGATAATTCCCAAGGCCAGAATTTAAAATATCAGCGAGGTGTAAGCCGCTCATTGGTTTCCCCAACTTGCGAGTAAATCAATACCACCATGCCCTAATTCAGGTAACCAGTGTAAGTAACTTTGCGTGGTTCTAATGTCACTGTGACCAAGCTGATGTTGAAGTTGATGAAGCGGCATCCCTAACTCAAGTTGATGTGTTGCATAAGCATGGCGTAATACATGTGGATTACAGTGCTTTAAACCACACATTTGTGCATGTTTTTTCAATGCCTTTCTGAAGCTTGAGGGTGACATGGGTTTATCCATTAACCATCGTGAATAAAACATCCAGCCCGTTGGGTGATACATTTTCCAATAGCAACGTAATTGATTTAGCACGCTATCTGATACAACAACATAGCGTGACTTATCTCCTTTACCATGTTCAATTAAAATGGTTTTACGCTGTCCATCGATGTCTTGCACTTTGATGCGCAGCAGTTCGCCAATACGCAAACCACATCCATAACACACCACTATCAATGTTTTTAAGCGCATATCCGTGCAACTTTCTATAAGTCGTCGAATATCATCACGCGATAAATAAGTAGGTGCCCGAGGTTTTGCTTTAGGCAAGGCTATGTCTAAGTTCAGTGGGCGGTGTAAAATATTCTTAAACAAAAACCAAATGCTGTTTATTTGTATTTTTTGACTCGCTCTGGAGAGCTTGCGAATGGCGGGATCTTTAAAAAAGATATTCAGCTCATCATCAGTAATTAAATTGAGTGGTTTATTAAAATAATGGCTGAGTTTAAGTAAATGCTCGCAATAACTTTTACAGGTACTTTGTGAATAACCACGGTAGGCTATTTCAGTTTTGACTTGTTCAATGAGTGTATTCATGACTTACCTCCAAATATGGGATAACCCCAAGGTAAGTGTGGCTCAAATGGTCAGAATAGGATCTCCGCGTAGCGGCTTAGTTCAACAAGAGTCTAAGGTTACGACAGTCCGCTCATGGCACTAAGCCGAACTTCGGCAAAGAGCGAGAAGCGGACGGTCGCTCTAAAACACTTTTGGACATAACTGAGTTATAGAGATTACTAAATTAGCGTATAACGAATTACTGTGGCATAGCAAGCTAGGGACAAATGCGCAAAATGATCCCGCTATCGATTAACTAAAATTTCATAAGTGAAAGTTACATGCTCGGGTACATACTGTTCAGTATTAATTTCACGTTGGACTTCTTCGATAGTCAAAACACAAAGAGCACCCTCACTATTCAAGAGCACGGCTTTTTGTCCGACAGTAGGGGTGATTGTTCGACCGGGGGTTAGAAAAGAATCGACTGTTGAGGGGGTAAAGTTTGGAGTTGTTATTAGCCCCACAGCTTTAAGACCACCATCAGTGTATACATAGACACTATTTCCTGAACACCCACTGAAATGGATTTTGAACTGGTACTCACCATTTCCAACGGTATAACCTAAATGCTCTCGATAGCGAAAAGTTACACGCCCACTTAGAGCTGGGTTTGCATAATTACCAGAGTCTTTCAGAACATCAATCCGCTCAAGTCGCGCTGCTCGTTTATGAACGACCGAGATAGGTATCGCATGTTGTTTGTCTGCGGGAAGTCCTTCAATCCATCGCCATACTGCGTCTATCTGGGTTGATCCTGGATATCTCCTAGCATCAGGGTTTGAGTTAAAATCAAAACCTTTAGGACTTTTAGCTTTTAGCCAACGAGGCAATCTATAGTTAGGGTTTCTAACAAAAATAACGGACAGCCATGTGTTTGGTTTACTCTCAAAAACACTGCTTATCCATTCTGTCTCAATGCCAACTCCTGATGTTGGGGCGTTGTCTGCACGTTCAACATAATTTTCATCAACAACTAAAAGTACATGAGAAGCATCGGTTACTTCTTGCATGAAGCCACTTAAACTCGAACCATAGTCGACTGCTTCGTCAATTTTCACCGTGTAACCCATTAAATGAAGTTGGCTTGCGAGTAGGTGAACCCACTCTTTATGCTCATTTGACGTCCAAGCGTATGAAATAAATAAATCCGTTTTCATTTGAATGTGTTTTCCTTATGTTCGTGACATATTGTTTAAATGCAATAGTAAACAAAAAGAGAATTTAAAAGCTACTCAGACTAATGACAATAAGCACAAATTCATCAAACTGCTTCTCATCTTCGGATTACGATTTGTTAGTTTGAATATGTACCAAGGCAACCCAAACAATCACACTCCCTAGCTCGAAAAGGGGCATAAACGAGTTAGTTATAATGTCCGCAAGTGGTACTAAGACAATAATCGGCAACCAGCAATATCTAATTTTGAAAAGTTTGGATAATGATGCCTGAGTTACAACTTAAATCCTTTTCTTTTTTTATACTGCATTAGATAACCAAAAGCTTCGATAGGAATATTGTATAAGTGAGCTAGTTTTCATTTTTATAGGCTTCCACTGAGAGTTTTCCAAGCAGTGTTTCTGCACCGAATGCACTTATAAAACAGTTATTATTTACACTTACATAATTTGAAAGTAATGCTTCTTCAATATTTATTTGAAGTGGGGTTATTCCATCTAAACCTGTTTCATCTATAATACATGAAATATCTTCTAAAAGACTGTATTTAACAACTAGCTCTTTCAAGTCCCTAAAGCTTGGATCATTTGCTAGTAAGACTAAAAAAATGAAAGACTTTCCATATTCATTTATTTGGGCTTTAATAATATTAAAATAAATATCTTTAAATTCTATACCATCAGCCTGATCAACAAAGTTAAGTATTGAACAAAGAAGTTTAAGATAATTTCTTGTAAAGCTTCCGTCCATCTCAAGAACTAATTTTGTTATATCTCCTAAATTACCTCTCCCATTAAAACAGTAGTGAACGCATTCAATAGTATTAACAATCGATTTAAATACTTCATTTCCTTTAGCTTTTTCGAAATTAATATTTTCCAAATTATCTACAAAAAATTCTCCTTTAAATTCATTAAATAAACTATGATCGAAATTAAAGTCATGAAGGTAATCACTGTTTTGAGTTCGTGAAATAGAAAGATTATTAACCAGCTCTGTGAGAAATTTCATATAGCTATAAAATGAAGATTCAAAATTGCTTAATGTGGCTTGTATTTCCGATCTATTAAGTTGCGCTGCTGAGAGGTCTATTGAGTTTTTTGAGTTTTGTAGAGCATCGTGATTCTGGCGCAATGTATGTAGAATGAGTAGCAGGCTACAAAAGCTAAGTATGGGGGTTAAAGTACCACTAAATAAAGTCGCAGTATTTGACCAGTCGGATATCTTGTTAGAAAACCCAACACCAAAATTATTAACAAATAAAATCGCTACTAAAGCAATCGTTGTTAATATAGTAATAAAAATCAAAGTGACTAGATTTTGCATTTCTTCTTTTTTATAGTAAATACGGACTGTTTTACACGATATTATTAAAGCTATTTAATTACAACTAGGTAGAAATTTTTAACTTATTTCATAAGGTACCAAAAATTTATAATCAAAGCTTCAATTCTAAATTTTACTGACGCAAGCCCCCGCTTTTAGCGATAACCGGTCATTTAGGTGAGTAGTCATTAATTTAGTGAAAAAAGAGGAACTTTCCTCTTTTTTACATGTTTATATAGGCTACAGAAAGCATAATATTTATAGCTGGCAATAGTTTACACTATTTGCTATTAATATAAGTCCATAAAATAAGGACGTTTTCGCGCTAAAAATTTAATAGTGCGCTTATCGCACATATTTCTGCCGACTTAACGCTCATTTGTCTACTCTATATAGTTTTAACAAATAACCTAAGGTATTACTATCACTAAGTTTTCTAAAATATTTGAGTTAAGTTAAATAGATCAATATGCGCGTGCAGCTCATTTTTATGAATATATGCGCAAAAAGCAGTTTGACCAATCAATTAACTACTATATTTAGCCAATATCAATGACCGGTTATCGCTCCGAGCTGCCTTTAACTTAAATCAAATCACCTTAACACCCTTTAATATATTTCATGTGCATTTTATAACCAAGAAGTGCTAGCTTAGTGGTAAATTAATTGAAGGAAATAATTATGAAATTAGAGTCATTAGCACTGCACCACGGTTACGAATCTGAGCCTACGACCAAATCGGCTGCTGTGCCTATTTATCACACTTCTTCTTATACATTTGATAACACGCAGCATGGCGCTGATTTATTCGATTTAAAAGTACCTGGGAATATTTACACCCGCATAATGAACCCAACTAATGCCGTACTTGAACAACGTATTGCTGCAATGGAAGGGGGTATTGGTGGGCTAGCCGTGGCCTCTGGGATGGCTGCTATTACGTATGCTATTCAATGTTTGTGTGAAGTAGGCACTAATATTGTGAGTACCAGCCAAGTATATGGTGGCACGTATAACTTATTTGCACATACCTTACCTAGGCAAGGTATTGAAGCACGCATGATTAAAGCCGATGACTTTACCGCGTTCGAGAATGCAATTGACGACAACACCCGCGCTGTTTTTTGTGAATCTATTGGTAATCCTGCAGGTAATATTGTTGATATTGAACGTTTAGCACGTATTGCACACAGTAAAGGTGTGCCGCTTATTGTTGATAATACCGTGGCTACGCCGTATTTATGCCGCCCATTTGAGCTGGGCGCCGATATAGTGGTTCACTCACTGACAAAGTATATAAACGGGCACGGTACTGCTATTGGCGGCATGATTGTCGACTCAGGAAAATTTGATTGGAAAGCGAATGCTACACGTTTTGCAATGATGAACGAGCCCGATCCGTCGTATCACAATGTGGTTTATACCGAAGCCTTTGCTGAAGCTGCATTTATTGGTCGCTGCAGAGTAGTGCCACTTAGAAATACTGGCGCAGCGCTTGCCCCTAAAAACGCATCTGACATTTTAATCGGCCTTGAAACCTTAGGCTTAAGAATGGATCGCCACTGCAAAAATGCACAGCACTTGGCTGAGTATTTAGAAAATCATCCAAAAGTGCTTTGGGTTAATTACGCAGGGCTCAAATCAAGCCCGTATAACCAAATGAGTCAAAAAATTACCAGTGGCAAAGCATCGGGTATTTTAAGCTTTGGTATTGCTGGTGGCCTAGAAGCAGGTACTCGTTTTATTGATGCGCTAAACATGATTTTACGCTTAGTTAATATTGGCGATGCCAAGTCGCTTGCGTGCCATCCTGCGTCAACCACACACCGCCAATTAAATGATGAAGAGCTTGCTAATGCGGGCGTAAGCCGCGATTTAATTCGTTTATCGGTCGGTATTGAGAACATTGCTGACATAATTGCCGATGTAAGCCAAGCGCTCGATAAAGCATAGGTACCTCACTACCTTTCATAAAAAACTTTAAAGCATAAAAAGCGTTAGTTGAAAATAAACTATCGTTTTTTATTTTTTTCTAAAACCAATTAACAAGTATACACCCTTATTTTATATACCTTTTTTATAAAACCTCCTAAGACTTTTATATTTCTATCGTTTGTTTTTTATTCACATGTCAATTTTGTATTGACACTAAGATTACTTACTACTACATTTGTAACAGTACCACTACAGGTGTAGTAATAGGAGCGACAATGAAACTTAGTGATTTTGAAATGGATATTATGCAGCTGCTCTGGCAGGAAGAACCCTGTACCGCGAGTCAACTACATAAGGTGCTTTTAGCTGATAAGCAAAAAGATAAAAAAGTAGCCTATACAACAGTTAAAACTATTGTAGATAGGTTAGAACACAAAGGAGCGATTGAGCGTTGTGGACATGAAGGGCGAGCTATTGTTTTTAGAACAATAGTTACTCAAGACACATTATCGGAGCAAGCTATGCCTAGTTTTATGCAACGATTTTTTAAAGGTAATTCTCGTAGTTTAATTGCCCACTTTATCAAAGAAGAAAAGCTAAATGATGAAGATATAGAATATTTACAAACGCTTTTAAAAAATAAGAAGTTAGATTAAAGGAGAGGGTAATGACGGATTATTTACTAACTTGCACACTTATTAGCTTATGTATTTTGCTTACAGTAAAAGGGCTTAAAAATGCCCCAGCACGATTAAACTTTTACATTTTAATGATTGCCTTGGCATGTTGGTTTGTCCCTTGGCAATATTTTTCCCAGTTATCCTTATTTGAAGGGGCAAATCGTTACACATTTAACGTGGCGCAATTGATTCCCGATGTTAAAGCATTAATACCAAATGCTGAACAAGTAGCAACTAAGGACGAATTACAAAGCGATATGAGTATATGGGACTTATTGCCATCACTTAGTACTGTTTTTATGGTTTTAGTTTTAGCTGGTTTTGGACTGTTTTTATTACGCGTGGGCTTATATGTAAAGCTTATAAAAAATTTATACATTAACTCAAAGCCAAGTCCTGAACTTAACCACATCAACAATCAGTATCCAATTAGACTAACAACCCATACAGAACCTGCTTTTGCTACCGGGTTAATAAAGCCTGTTATTTGGTTAGAGTCGACGATGACACACCGTAAAGAATTAGATTCAGTCATTCAACACGAGGTAACTCATTTACAACAAGGTGATATTTATTGGACGTGGCTCATTTGTTTTATAGAAAGCGTTTTTTGGTGGAATCCTATTTGCTTAAAGTTAACTGGTTTAGCAAGAGAGCAACTTGAACTTAGCTGTGATGAGTTGTGTATGCAAAAGCTAAAAGGTAAATACCAATTGGATTTAGCCAGTTTATTGCTACAAGAGCAAAGTGCTAAAAGCTCGCCTAACTTTTTTACCCCCCCACTTTTGAATATTGCTCATTCTAAGAGTTTTAATATTCAGAGGATCAAAATGTTAAACAAGGAAAAAACAATGAAAAGTAAATATTTGGTTATGGTTGCGGCGGTAATGTCTTTTAGTGCTTTAGCTGCAGCGCAAATTGTAGACGGTAGTTCAGATAACAAGCAGCAAAGTAATAATACGTCTCAGGCTCCTGTTAAAAGTGAAGAATATAAACAACAACTTGCACAGCTTCTAAAAAGCGCTGCTGGGGCAAAAAGTGATAACCCTGAACTGTTAAGCCAAGCTGCGCAAGGCATTCAAGATTGGCACTTGAATAGAGACAAACTTACTGGTTTTGAAGAAGCTGAAATCAAACTACAAAGCTTTAGGCTGCTAAATCACGTTTACTCTAAACTTGAGCAATATGATGACATACTGAGTGCTTACGAAAAATGGTACGAGCCGGGCAGTAACCCGCCTTACTTTTTAAAAAATTCATTAGCAACGGCCTATATACAGCTAGGGCGTTATGAGCTTGCTGTTGCAGAACTTGAAGATTTATCAAAACAGCTTGAAGGGAAGCTACATGTTGGCTCTGCTGATAACTTAGCACTGGCATACATTTACCTTGCTGATTACGATAAAGCGTTAAAAACCCTAGAGCAGGTTGATGCAAAAGACAATGTATACGGAAATATCCTTAAATATTATGTTTATGATAAACAAAATAACCGTAAAAAGATGGATGAAATTAAAAGTAAAATTCCAGAAGTATTTGCAGTTACCCCCGCGTTATTACCACAAAGCGGCATACCTGGTTCGCAATTGTTGAGATTGCTATAAGTTTTTAATTACGATGAGGCTCGGAGTATCTGAGCCTCTGTTTAATGTTATTGGTACAAATACAGTTTTATTCATTAAAATAGATCTAGGTTATTTAAATCTCTTGGGTAATCGCTTAGCGATAACCTAAATAAAAATGGCTAAAAGTAGTGATTTTTCGCAATAGTTGGTATGTTACAAGTAACATTTTATTTAATTGTGTGTGATGAAAAAAAACAAACGTTCTTCTCTTCAAGATATTGCCGATGCGGTTGGTGTAACCAAAATGACGGTGAGTCGTTATTTACGTAATCCCGAAAAAGTATCAGAGTCTACTCGCACTAAAATTAGTGCAGCTATTGATACGCTAGGTTACATTGCAAATAAAGCCCCAGATTTACTCTCTAATGCTAAAAGCTACTCTATTGGTGTACTCGTTCCATCGTTAACGAATCACGTATTTGCTCAAGTTATAAAAGGCATTGAAGATGTAACAGGGCCTGCAGGATACCAAACAATGTTGGCCCATTATGGTTACAACCCTGAAATTGAAGAAAAACGGGTTGAGTATTTATTGTCGTACCACGTTGATGGTTTAATTTTATCAGAAACCACACACACAGACAGAACGCTAAAAATGATTGAAATGTCAGGCGTACCTGTGATTGAAATAATGGATACTCATCACTCTCCTATGCAGCAAGCGGTTGGTTTTGATAACGTTAAAGCCGCTTTTGATATGACGACAGCACTTTTAAATAAAGGCTATCGCAATATTGTATATATAGGTGCGAGGCTCGATGTACGAACACGCCTAAAATTTCAAGGTTATTCAGATGCTATGTTAGCTAAAGGCTTTACGCCTAAAAGTGTGATGACTGATCAAGCTTCATCTTACAGTTTAGGCGCCGAACTTTTACAAAAAGCGCGTACTGACTACCCAAATACTGACTGTTTGTTTTGTACTAATGATGATTTAGCAATTGGGGCTATTTTTGAGTGCCAGCGAAGCAACATTTTAGTGCCTAGCCAAATGGGGGTTGTGGGTTTTCATGGTCATGATATTGGCCAAGCAATGGTGCCTCAATTAGCAAGTGTGATCACCCCCCGTTATCAGATAGGTAATGTTGCGGGAAGAGAGTTGTTGAGCCGGATTAATTCCGATTCCGATTTGGATGCTAGCATGAATTATAAGCAAGTAATTGATACTGGTTATATAGTTCATCTAGGTAAAAGTGTTTAAATACTCAAATTACATGAGCTTAATTACCTGAGCCTAAATAACAAAAGGCTCAGGTAATTTTTATATGTGTGATAGCTCTACGCACTGTAAATTTACAAAAACAGAGAAATAATCATAGCGACAAGTGCGCCAACAGTACCAATAATGGTTTCCATAACTGTCCATGTTTTAAGAGTTTGCATTTCGCTCAAACCGAGATAGCGACTCGCTAACCAAAATCCTGAGTCGTTTACATGGGAGAGCACAATAGATCCCCCACCAATAGCGATAGTGACAGCGGCAAGCTGCGCTCCATCAAGGCCTAAAGGCTGAAGCATTGGAATAATTAAGCCACACGCTGTAAGCATAGCTACTGTCGCTGAGCCTTGAATGACCCGCACAGCGGCTGATAATACAAAAGCAAGTATTACAATCGGTAAGCCTGAGCCAGCTAAGTAATTACCCAGTGCCGTACCTACTCCTGAATCAACTAATACTTGTTTAAATACCCCACCGGCACCAGTGACAAGAATAATAATTCCCGCAGGTTGTAGGGCACTACCACAAATTTCCATGATTCTAGCATTAGGGACACCGCGCCTTGCGCCGAGCAAATAAAATGCCATTAGGCAGGCAACTAAAATTGCTGTAAATGGATGACCTATAAAAGCTAACCAATTATATAAATCAGAGTCTTTTTCAACAAAGCGGCTACCAATAGTATTTAAACTAATCATAATTAATGGCAGAGCAATCAAACCTAATGCTAATCCAAAACTAGGCGTCCCTTTACCAACTCTTTGGTTATCGTCGATTTGTTCGTGCTGTGGGAGTTCTACATGAATAGATTTAGAAATAATAGAGCCCCAAATTGGACCTCCTATAATCATTGCCGGTATGGCAGCAATAAGGCCAAATAAAATCATATAACCATAGTCAGCGCCTAATTGAGAGGCAACCAAAATCGGCCCTGGCGCAGGAATAAGAAACGCCTGACAAGACGCTATTCCAGCAAGTAGCCCAATACCAATTTTAACAACGCTGCCACCGCCTTTTCTTACCACTGCAAAAACAATACCGATTAAAAGTACGACGGCTACATCAAAAAACAGGGGGAGGGCACAAATAAAGCCCGTAAAGGTAAGCGCCCAATTAGCGTTTTTTTCTCCAAAACGGTGTAAAAGTGTGTGGGCAATACGATCCAGCGCACCGGTTTCTTCCATTACTTTGCCAAACATCGCGCCTAAAGCGACCACCACCGCTACAAAGCCTAGCGTTCCGGCCATTCCTTTTTGAATTGTAGCGGCAATTATTTCAGGGCTCATTCCTGAGAATAATCCTGCAATCATAGAAACAAGGATTAAAGAGACGACAGCATGTAGTCGTACTTTCATTACTAAGAAAAGCAATAAAAATATGGAGCCTGCCGCGGTTAGTATTAATGATAAATCTGACATTTTTCCCTACTTATATTCAGTGTGAATTATGATGTTTAGTGTGTGTTTAACTTCACTTTCGTATTTGTTACGGGTAACATGTTACCCGTAACTCAATATAATATATACATTGAAAATAATTAATTATTAAATTAAGGCGAGGGTAAATACATGAGTAACACAAATGTAGGTCGTGTTTATATTGTAATGGGGGTTTCAAGCACAGGAAAGTCAAGTGTGGGTGATGCATTAGCAAAGCGCATTGGCGCTAAATTTATCGACGGAGACGACTTACATCCCAAGGCTAATATATTAAAAATGTCATCTGGGCAGCCTTTAAACGATGCTGATCGTGTGCCTTGGCTAGAAAGAATACGTGATGCTGCATTTAGCATTGAAAAGAAAAATGAAATTGCGGTAATAGTCTGCTCTGCATTAAAAAAGAAATACCGAGAACAAATATGTGACGGAAATATAGGCATTACCTTTTTACATCTTTATGGTGATTTTGAACTGGTTAAAAGCCGTATGCAGGACAGAAAAGGGCATTTTATGCCTGTTGATTTACTCAAAAGCCAATTTGAAACGCTAGAAGTTCCAAAAGAAGATGAGCTCAATGTTATAAATATAGATATTAATAACTCATTTGAGCAAGTAGTCGAAAGTTGTATTAGCGCAACTAAAATGAATAGCCACAACAAGTAAAAAGTTTTTAGTTAATCAGTTAACTGTTACTTTTAACATTTAGGGGCTTTATTTGTTATGAGTTAGCATCTGCTCGTGGTGTTTCTAAAATCGCTTTTTTTTCATCTTCAGATAATATTATCCAATCAAAAATTTCTTCGTTGGTACGCCCACACCCGGTGCAGTAACCGCTGCGCCTTTCACATATTCCTAGGCAATCGGTTTTAAATTTAGATGGTTTTTTGTTTTGATTTAATTGGCGCATTATTAAAGTCCTAACGGTGGAGCAATTTCAAAGCGAGTAGAAAACCCATTACCTTCTTGATTGGTAGAGAGTGTAATTACAGGGGTTTTAGTATCAAGTACAAAGGTGCTGTAAATTGAACTTGCTGTTTCTTTTTGGCTTTCAAACCAACCTGTTTTGGTTAAGCATTGGCGTAATTGCTTAGCCAGTTTTTGATGAGACTTTATTGTTTGCGTTTGTGTTTTAACAGGTGTTTGGCATTGGTAGCTTGCTTGCTCTGACTTATTTAAAGTAACCGTACAGGTTGCTCCAATAATATGAGTATTAGTACGCCATTTATTAGTAAACTGGTTATTTACTTTATCTGTTTTGATTGAATTAAAACCAGACTCATAACCACTTATTAGGTTATTTATGGTGCTGCATTCATCGGGTGTTACTGTGGTTTTTACAGACTGATTCGTTGTAGTAGTGGTTGCTGTAGTTGTAGTTGTAGTTGTAGTCTGATTAGTTTTGCTGGTACAGCCCGCTAAAATAAACGCGATAACTAAAATAAATGCGACAATAGAAGGAGTAATATAGTTTTTCATAGTTCACAGTAACCGATTAATTTAGCCACGCACTATATCACACGTGATTTACTGTAAAAATAAAAAGGCCCATATAAATATGAGCCTTTTTCAATTTGCTTTAGCAGGTGCTATTTATGGCGACCTTGCAAGCATTTAACTACATCTTCAAGGGCTAAACCTTGGCGTTGTAGCAATACAGTCAGGTGGTAAATTAAATCAGCAGACTCATTTGTTAGCTCATCGTTATCGTGTTTCATAGCGGCAAGGGCAACTTCTACGCCTTCTTCACCTACTTTTTGACAACTACGGCTTAAGTCTTTTGCAAATAATGACGCTGTGTAGCTTTTTTCAGGGTCGTCGTTTTTACGCGCTACAATCACATCTTCTAACTGTGCTAAAAAGCTTAAACTTGGTTTTGCTTCATCACCAAAGCAGCTTTGTGTGCCTAAGTGGCACGTTGGGCCTTCTGGATTGGCAAGTACTAAAATTGAATCGTAGTCACAATCGGTATGAACAGATACTACGTTTAAGTAGTTTTCTGATGACTCACCTTTAGTCCATAAACGCGATTTTGAACGCGAGTAAAACGTCACTTTATTACTCTCAAGCGTAACGTTTAGTGCTTCGCTGTTCATAAAGCCTTGCATTAAAATAACACCCGAGCGAGCATCTTGAATAATAGCAGGGATCATGTCGCTTTTAGCGAAATCGACTTGAGCTTGGTTTTGTTGTGTTACTTGCATAATCTTGCTGCCACTTGGTTATCGGTTAAAAATTGTTTTAGTTCGCCAATGTTAATCACATTTTTATGAAAAACGCTGGCTGCGAGTGCACCATCTACTTTGCTTTGTTTAAATACATCAACAAAATCTTGCATTGTGCCTGCGCCCCCTGAGGCGATTAAAGGAATGTGACATAGCTCGCGAATTTTACTTAACTGCTCGTTGTCGTAACCGTTACGAACGCCATCTTGGTTCATACAGTTTAATACAATTTCGCCGGCGCCTAAGTCTTGTACGCGTTTAACCCATTCTTGTGTTTTATAACGCGTACGGCTTGATGCATTAGGATCGCCAGTTAATTGGTAAACTAAATATTCACCAGTCGTTTCATCAAAAAAGCTGTCTATGCCAACAACAACACATTGCTTGCCAAACTCATCGTGTAATTCTTTAATAAGTTCAGGGCGTGCAATAGCAGGGCTGTTAATGCTTATTTTATCAGCACCGCGCTCTAAAACACGCGCTGCATCAGCCACTGACTTAATACCGCCGGCTACACAAAATGGAATATCGATATTGCGTGCTATACTTTCTACCCAGTTTACATCAAGTAGGCGTTTTTCAACGCTTGCACTGATTTCGTAAAAAACCAGTTCATCGGCGCCAGCTTCGCTGTAGGCTTTAGCCATTGTCAAAATGTCGCCAACAACTTCATGACCTTTAAACTTAACGCCTTTAACTACTTGGCCGTCTTTAACGTCTAAACATGGGATTATGCGTTTTGATAACATGCCAATGCCTCCTCAACGCTAAATGCGCCATCAAGCAATGATTTACCTAAAATAACGCCGCCTACACCTAGCTCTTTAAGCTTTTTAATGTCGTCAAGTGAGCTTACGCCCCCTGAGGCTTGCACTTTAATTGTGCTGTTGTGGCGAGTTAAGTCTTCGTAAAGCTCAAACGATGGACCCGTCATGGTGCCATCTTTACTGATGTCCGTGCATAAAAAGTCAATAACACCTAAGCCCACGTAAAAATCTACCAGCTCAAGTAAACCAAATTCAGATTCACTTAACCAACCGTGTGTAGCAGGTGCCCAGCCCGTGGCTGTTTTATTTACATCAAGGGCAATTACAAAGTGCTCTGCGCCAAATTGTTCAATCCAGGCTTTTACTTGTTCGCGTTTTTCTACTGCCATTGAACCAATAACAACTTGGTTTGCACCGGCTTTAAGCCAATCACTTACATCTTGTTCTGAGCGAATACCGCCGCCCACTTGATATGGTACGTTAAGTGCTTTGGTTGCAGCTTGAATATGTTTCCACTGCTTTTTACTTGGATCGCGTGCACCTTCTAAATCAACAAGGTGTAGTTTACCTGCGCCGCTGTCGGCGTATTCTTTTAAACGCGCGCCAAGTTCGAAAGGGTAAAACTGTGCTGTGTCGTATTTACCTTGATACAAGCGCACAATTTGATTTTGTAATACGTCTAATGCTGGAATAATCACAAATAATCTCTTTTTTGTTAGTTAATGGGCAGCTTATAACTGCCAATCAACAAAATTTTGTAATAAACGTGCGCCAACTTTTGCGCTGCGCTCTGGGTGAAATTGCATGCCTGCGTAATTGTCTTTAGCAACAATGGCTGAAAAGGTTTGACCATATTTGCCGCTCACTAGTGTGGCGTCGTTTACGGTGTGCGCAAAGCTGTGAACAAAATACACTTGCTCATCGAGCGTCAGCCCTTTAGTTAATGCATGCTCTTTATTAACGCTTAAGTTATTCCAACCCATATGCGGCGACGTTAAATTGCCTACATCAAGCGCTTTTACTTGCCCTGGTATTTTACCTAGGCACTGTACGTTACCTTCTTCGGTGCTTTCGCACAGTAACTGCATACCTAAACAAATACCCATAAGCGGGCGCTGGTATTCATTTATAGCTTGTTGCCAGCCGTTATCGACTAGGCGTTTCATAGCAACCGATGCGTGACCTACACCTGGTAATATAGCGCGCTCAAAACCCGCTAATTGCTCTGGTGAAGTAATTACTGTTGGCGTTTGCCCTAAGCGTTCAAACGCAAAACGTACTGAATTTATATTGGCACAACCGGTATTAATTATGGCAATCATAAACATCCCTTAGAGCTGGCTGTTTGTTGGGTCGTGTCTTGTGCTACTGCCATACGAAGTGCACGTGAAAACGCTTTAAATAAGCCTTCTACTTGGTGATGACAGTTACCGTCGCTTACCGATAAAATAAGGCTAATAGCGGCGTTATCACTTAAGCTTTTGAAAAAGTGCTCAACCATTTGTACGTCTAAATCACCGGCTTTTTCGCGGCTAAAGTTAGCGTTTAATACAAATGATGCACGGCCCGATAAATCAATTTGTGCTTCAGCTTTACACTCATCCATAGGAAGAGCAAAACCATAGCGCGCAATTTGCGATTTAGTACCGAGGGCTTGTTTAAGTGCGACACCTAAGGCAATACCAATGTCTTCAACAAGGTGGTGCTCGTCTATGTGTAAATCACCTTTGGCTTTAATGTTTAAACCAATGTTTGCGTGCGTGCGGATTTGATCAAGCATGTGATCAAAAAAGCCAAGACCGGTGTCTATGCTGCCATTTTTAGTTTGATCTAAGTTTATGGCTACATCAATTTGGGTTTCTTTAGTGTTTCGTGTAACACGACCTTCGCGGTTTGCAGTGGTCAATTTTGTTACTATTGCACTCCAATCGCCGTCGTATAAAATGCCTTCACAACATAGGTTTTGAGCAAGGCCAATATCAGTTTCGCGGTCGCCAATAACAAAAGAGCGTGCTAAATCTACTTTGCCTGAGCGCATAAGCTCGGTAAGTAAGCCTGTTTTAGGTTTACGGCAATCACAGTTTTGCTCGTTAAAGTGAGGGCAAATTAATACTTCGTCAAAGCTAATGCCTTGGCTTTGCATTATGTCCATCATTTTGTCTTGTGCTATGTCAAAATCAGCAGTAGGGAAGCTATCTGTGCCCAAACCATCTTGGTTAGATACCATAACTAAACGGTAACCTGCAGCTTGTAATTGTAACAACGCAGGGATAACGCCAGGTAAAAATGCTAGCTTTTCAAGGCTATCTACCTGTTTGTCGGTAATTGGCTCTTCAATAATAGTGCCGTCGCGGTCGATAAATAAATAGGGGTTACTCATGATACTTCGTTTCCTGCTAAAGATGCTGTGGTAGCCGGCGTTTGTAAGCCATCTAACCAAATTTTTACTTGTTCAAGTTCTTGTTCACTGCCAATTGAAATTCGTAGCCAGTCGTCTTCACCGTATAGCGTAAAAGCGCGCATAACCAAACCTTGCTCAAGTGCAATTTTAAAGTAGTTTTTATCGGCTAATTTTAAAGTAACAAAGTTACCTTCACCAGTGAGAATTTTTAATGCAGCAGGGGATGCGTTTAGCCAATCCACTAACTTAGCTTTTAAGCTATTTAAAATAGTAACTTGGCGGCGCATTGATGTAATTGCATCAGGTGCAATTGCTTGCGCTGCAATACTTGCTACTACGCCCGATACCGGATACGGCGCAATGACTTTACGAATTGGCGCTAGTACGCTCGCTTGTGCAAGCGTAAAGCCCGTTCTGAGCCCCGCTAGCGCAAAGGCTTTAGAAAGCGTACGCAAAACCACTACATTACTAAACTCATTAATAAGCTTAGTCGCGCTTTGCTCTGGGCAAAACTCTATATAGGCTTCATCAACAATAACTAATGCAGAACCCGCAAGTGCTGTAGCAATCGCTTTTACTTTATCAAGTGGTGTTAGGCTGCCCGTTGGATTATTTGGGTTACAAATAAATACTAGTTTTGAGCTGCCAACAGCTGCGACTATTTCGTCAGCACTGCCACTTAATAATAATTCTTGGGTAAGCGCGTTAATACCAACGTTGTGTGTATCGGCGGTAACTTTGTACATACCGTAGGTTGGTAAAAATAGCGCAATACTATCTTTAGCTGGCTCACAGTATGTGCGCACTAAAAGCTCAATGCCTTCATCTGCGCCGCGCGTCATTAATATATTTTCGCTTTCAAGCTCTGTATAAGCGGCGTACCTGTCAATAACCAGTTGCGGTTGTGGATCGGGGTAGCGATTTAAATCCTCAATACTCAGTTCAAGATTTCTAGCATACGGGCTTTCGTTAGCATTTAGCCACGTAGTACCGGTTAGCTTTTCACTTTTTGCAGAGCTGTATGCAGCAAGGGCTGCAATATTTTTAGGTAATAAGCTAGACGCTTGTGCGCTCTCATTGCTCATTTTTAATTGCCTCTAAACGAATTGAAACCGCATTAGCGTGGGCATCAAGGCCTTCTGCATCTGCAAGTGGTAAAATAGCTTTTGAAAGCTGCGTTAAACCACTTTTAGTAATTGTTTGCACTGTGTATGTACGAAAAAAATCAAGTAAGTTTAAGCTCGAGTAAGTTGCACTATAACCATATGTTGGTAACACGTGGTTAGTACCCGATGCGTAATCGCCTGCAGATTCTGGCGTGTAGTCACCTACAAATACTGAGCCTGCGTTTTTAACTTTATCTAGGTAAGGTGTTGCATCGCCTAGTTGTAAAATTAAGTGCTCTGGTCCGTACTGCGCAGATACATCAAATGCTTGCTCAATTGAATCAACTAAAATAAGTGAAGAATTAGCGAGCGCTTGCTCGGCTGTTTCTTTGCGGCTCAAATTAGCCAGCTGGCGTGTAAGTGCCTGCTGAGTTTGTTCTATAATACTCTCGCTGTTACATAATAAAATAACTTGCGAGTCTGCACCGTGCTCTGCTTGTGAGAGTAAATCGGCGGCTATAAATTCTGGGTTTGCACGTTCATCTGCAATAACAAGTACTTCAGACGGACCTGCTGGCATATCAATTGCCATACCTGGAATAGTTTGCGCAACGAGCTGTTTAGCCATTGTTACAAAGCTATTACCTGGGCCAAATATTTTGTTCACTTTAGGAACCGATTCGGTGCCATAAGCCATTGCTGCAATTGCGCCTGCGCCACCACTTTCTATTAATGTAGTAATGCCACATAACTTAGCTGCATATAAAATAGCAGGGTTAATCGCTTTATCACCTTGTACCGGTGTAGCAAGTACAACGGTTTTTGCGCCGCTTAACTGCGCTAACACACCCTGCATAATAACCGACGATGGCAGTGGAGCACTGCCACCGGGTACATAAATACCGACTGCTTCGATGGCTTGATATTTCAGTTCACATACAACGCCTGGTTGGGTCGATAATTTAATATCTTTTGGCAATTGCGCTTCGTGAAAACGTTTAACGTTTGCATAAGCGGTATCAATTGCGTATTTAAGCTCTGCACTCAGTGCTTGCTCTGATGCGTTAATTTCATCAAGCGGAACACATAAGCGAGGATTAGATCTATTATCAAACTCTTTAGCCATGCTAAGTAAGGCTTCATCGCCTTGCTCTTTTACGTTAGCTAAAATAGTTTTGCATATAGCTTCAACCTTGGCACTGGCAGAAACTGCAGGGCGCATTAGCGCCGCTGCTTGTACTTGTGAAGATTCCTCATTCCAACGAAGCATGGCACTTACTCCATCATTTTTTCAATTGGCATAACTAAAATAGAGTTAGCGCCTAGGGCTTTTAACTGCTCCATTGTTTCCCAAAATAATGTTTCGCTGCTTACCATGTGAAGTGCTACGTATTCATCGTTACCAGCAAGGGCAAGTAGAGTAGGCTGACCAGAACCTGGTAAAATTTCACAAATTTCATCAAGTTTGTTTTTTGGTGCGTGTAGCATGATGTATTTGCTTTCTTTAGCTTGTCTAACACCACGTAGGCGCGGCATAAGCTTATTGATTAGTGCTAGTTTGTCAGCATCTTGAAGATCTTTATTTTGAATTAAACACGCGTTTGATTCTAAAATTGTTTCGCCTTGAATTAAGCCGTTAGCTTCAAGTGTTGCGCCAGTAGATACTAAATCACAAATTGCATCAGATAAACCTGCACGCGGCGCTACTTCAACAGAACCCGTAAGCATTACTGTACTTGCGTTAATGCCTTCGCGCTTTAACCACTGAGTTAAAATTTCTGGGTAGGTAGTCGCAATACGTTTGCCTTCAAACCAGCTCTTATCGCGAGCGCCAAGCTCTTGTGGCCATGCAAGTGCAAGACGACAGTAACCAAAGTCTAGTTTTGAAAGTTTGGTTACTTCACTTGGAACACCTTGTCGTTCACGTTCTGCTTGAACTTCTACAAGTACGTTTTCGCCAACTATGCCTAAGTCACATACACCGTCCATTACTAAACCCGGAATATCGTCATCGCGCACACGTAGTACGTCAATTGGCATATTAGTTGAGTGTGCAATTAAGCGTTGTTCACGAAGGTTAAGTTTAACACCTAACTGTTTAAGCAGATCTTGACAATCTTTAGATAGGCGGCCGCCTTTTTGGATGGCGATACGTAGACGATTACTGTTGTTCATTATTCATTTTCCTTTAATTTAAAAACTAAAAACCCCGAGGGGAACCTCAGGGCGAAAATGAATCAATGTTATTTGAATCGCCAGAGGTTCCTTTTAGGAATAACCTCTCAGCGAAAGACCTGACAGGTTATTCCGGTGAATGGTGGTGATGATGTACTGTTGTCAGGTTTAAGCGCATTTTTTATCCTATGTAACTGCCCGTTGTTTTGTTAACGTGCAGTTGTTATCTGTTTAAATAAATTTCGCATTCATAAAAACATAAACAGCTATATTATGGCAAGTTTTTTTTAGCTTAATTAAAGCATATGTTATAACTGTCGATAATATTAAGATAATAAGCGCAATTTTCGCCAACAATTGGTTGTTTATTACTCAAACCAAATGGTTAATGAATAAAATGAAAAAATAAGGAAGTACTTATGGATATTATGATCCCTTATTTAGGAAGAATAACTAGGCTAGAAGTTGAGTCAAAAAGTGCTTTTCATATTGCGGGTGTGCAAAGTGGGGCTGCCGCTGAAAAAGTTGAACTAGAGAATAAAAAAAGGCGTGAGTTACAAAAAAAGAAAAAGCTCAATATGCTTGATGATCAAAATAGTAAAAAAAAGTCCAACCTAGATGATGACGAAAACACCCATTTAGATACATGGGCTTGATAATACCAACTTTACTAAATACATAAGCAATTAACTCAAAAAGGCCCTTGCGGGCCTTTTTACTATGTATTTTGCTTATGCCAATTAGCTTAAACTCTTAAGCAGATTGGTATTACTCTTGGTTTTTGCTTTTAAATATATAAAAGCTAAATATAGCGAACACACATATTTGAGCCACAATACCTTGCCATGTTGATTTTATACCAAGCCATGCAATATCAAAGCTCATTGGTAGCGGCGCAATACCTATTATGTCGGCCTCTTGTAATGCAATAACGGCTTTGCCCATAAGCACAAACGAGAGTGCAAATAATAGGTAAGTGGTAATGGCAAAAAACTTAGCAACCGGTAATTTAATTGAGTACTTAATTAATACCCACGTAATAATAGCCAGTATTGCTACAGCTATCGCAAAACCCGAAGCAATAGATGAATATTGGGCAGGCGAGCTTTGCGTTAATAAAGACTGATAGAACAATACAGTTTCAAAGACTTCTCGGTATACGGCTATAAACGAAAGCCCTGCTAAACCCCATAATGTACCCGACTCAAGACGCTTATCTATATTGTCTTTGATGTATTTTTGCCATTGCTGCGCACTGGTTTTACTGTGCATCCATACGCCAACATAAAGTAAAATTACAGCGGCAAACAATGCACCAGCACCTTCCATAACTTCGCGACTTGCACCACTTATTTCTATTAATGTTTGCGCCGCAGCCCACGTTAAGCCACCAGCAATAAGTGCGGTTACCCAACCAACATGTACATATTTAAGTGCGTCTTGGCGTTTAGTTTTAATAAGTACGGTCATAAGGGCAATAATAACGAGGAGTGCTTCTAGGCCTTCGCGTAGTAATATAACTAAACTCGCTGAGAGGAGTGCACCATCAGTTAGTTTGGTTTCGTTTAGCATGCTATCTGCTTTAGCGAGTTGAGCTAGCGCTGCACTTACTTTTTCGTCAACGATGGCTGCATCTTTCTCGTTTTTAAATGTTTGGCGCAGGTTCATCAGTTGTACTTCGATGTTTTTACGCAGTGTTTCGTCGTAGGCATTTAAGTTGTTTTCAACAAGCTCAAAGCCATCTAGGTAAGCGCTAATTGCTAAATCACTTGCTTGTGAGTAATTGCCTTTAGCATGCGCGGCTTGTGCTGCAAGTAACTGCGTGCGAGTAACCGTTATCGGATTCTTTTTACCGGTAAATAGTTGCTCTGGATTACCACGAAGCCATTTAACGTAATGTGCTTGTGCTTCACTTTGACCTGCCGATAATTGTGCAGGGTTTAAGTTTACAATCTGCGAAGCGGTAATGTTTTGCTCTAGATTTTGTGGTTTTTGAACATCTTTAAATGCCAAGCTACCTACATAAAAAGCTAAAGACCAACGTTGTTGTTCATTAAATTGAGTAAAAGCAACCATTGGCGTGTCGTTAATACCGTTACTTACAGCGTCAAATAACCCCATTAATGAGCGGTTAGTTGCGCGTTCTTCATCGGTAAAGTTGGTAGGCTCTGGCGATAAGTTTTTTGCAAGCGGGCCGTCGCCTTGACCACTAGGGCCGTGACACATTGAACAGTTAGCAGAAAAAAGCGCTTTGGTTTGCTCAACAGGAAGTAGTGATGTAGGTAACGATAGTTGCGGCATAAAGGTAAGTAGCGACTCACGAAGCGCAGAGCTTGCTGCACGTACATCGGCAACACTCGCTTTATTGGCAATCGCTGTATGCAGGGCTTTAGCTTGTGCCTTTACTGTATCAAACTCATTTGTTTGGCTTGATAGCTGTCCAGCTTGCTCAATAATAACGTGCGAAAATTCAGTCATTTCTTGATATTCGTCAGGATCAAGTATTTCACCATTCCCAACAGCTGCCACGTAATCAACACCTACATACTCTGCAAGCTGTGCAATTTGTTTTATTTTTGTTTGCTCATTAGGCGAGGCTGAAACACTAAAGCTTGCCATGACCATTATAAAAAGCATAAAAAAACATTGAAATTGTCGTTTGCTCAGAGACACAAAATTTAAAAACATGTGAGAATTATTTATGGACATCGAAAAGCCCTGTAGAGGAAAAGTCAAAATTATAATTGTTTTCATTTGCATTTCAAGCGGATTAATTTAAACAAAGCAGATAAATAAAAAGGATAACAATTTATAGAACTTTAAAGTGTTTTTGTAACACGTGAGTAACAGTAACCAAGTGATTTTTATAATAACTTGGTTACTGGGTGTGTTGCAGACAAAGCATTTATTACTTGGCTTGCTCAGCTGACTTAATGCTGCTTTGAATAAGCGGCGAAATAGTTAAGCCTTGTACAATAATAGAAAATATAACCACTACGTAAGTAACAATAACGATTAGGTTATGTAGGTCTGAACCGCCTACAAAAACTTGCTCGCGTGGGATTGCTGCCGCCATTGCCAGAGCAAGGCCACCACGTAGTCCACCCCAGGTCAAAATTTTAACACTGTGTTTATCGTAAGTTCTAAAGTGTTTAAAAATTACAAATGGTGCGCCTACACTTATAAAGCGTGCTAGCAGTACAACAGGTACCATTAATAACCCTAAACCAATTTCGCCAAGCGTGATTGGCATAGTGACTATTAGCATACCTATTATTAAAAACAGTAGAGCATTTAGAAAGCTGTCGGTTGCATGCCAAAAATCTTTTACGTAGCGGGTGTCTTCGGGGCCCGTGCGCTCGGTTGCTTTAGTACGAGTAATGTTACCCATTAATATGCCACTGGTTACCATGGCAAGTGCGCCAGATATTTCCCAAATATTTGCTGCTGCAAAACCTGCTGTTGGGATAGTTAAGGTAATTAATAAGCGAATATTTACATCGCGGCTATTAATAATTAAAAAGTGGCCAACTAATGCAATGACTAAACCAAACGCAATGCCTCCTATTGCATCAACAAAGAATAGCTCTGCTATGTCACCAAATTGTGCATCTGTGCCATAAAAAGCAACAGAAAATATAGTGGTAAATATAACTAAACCAATACCATCGTTAAATAGCGACTCACCTTCTACTTGAACTGAGATGCCTTCTGGCGCTCGCATTTGTTTAATAATAGCAAGTACAGCGATAGGGTCGGTTGGGCTAATAAGCGCGCCAAACAGTAAACAATAAATAAAAGGGACATCAAAACCAAAAACTGAAAATAAATAAAAGCTTAAATAACCCACTATAAATGTGGAGGCAATGGTTGAAAACAAGACCAGTGCAGTAATTTCCCACCGCTGCTTACGCAGGGCAAGTAGGTTTATTTCGAGCGCACCCGCATAAAGTAAAAACCCCAACATGCCTTTAAGTAGTAACTCGTTAAAGTCAATACTGGAAACAATTTGGGTCATTGCTAATGCGTTCTGATCGCCTAATAATTTTACTGCAATAATCAGTAATAAAGAAATAACCACAGAGCCAGTAGTAATGGCAATGGTAGTTTGCATTTTGAGGATGTACTGGTTTGCAAAGGCTATAAAAATTGCAATTGCAGAGAGAAAACAAATGAGGTACCAAGCATTCATTGATTAACCTTAACTATTTTTTAAACGACACACAAAAAGGAGGATTATAAACCCGCGTATGTTACTCCTGTAATATTTGAGAGTCACAGTATTTATGCCTAAATATAGCTTTTAATGAGGATTGTTTTTAGTAAGAGTTAATAGGAAATGTGGCTTTGTAAATATTGTCATTATTAAATTAAATGTACGTTATAAATACAGTGTTTGTTGTAAACTTTAGTGGTTAATCACATTATTGAAACGTGTGTTGCATCATAAAATAAAAGTCGATTTTGTAATTACTTGCCCTAAATGCTTTGCTTACGTAAAATCCCGCTATTATTTATTTTAAAGTGATTGGTATTATCAAACAGCTGTTTAGTGCAACCGGGCCTTTGGCGTCATCGTTAGATGGATATACGCCTCGCCAACCACAAATTGATATGGCAGTNGTAGCTGTTGCAGATGCATTAAAAAACAGTTCGCAATTAGTTGTTGAAGCAGGCACGGGTACTGGTAAAACATTTGCATATTTAGCCCCTGCACTTAAATCAAAAGGCCGAACGATAATATCGACTGGTTCTAAAGCCTTACAAGAACAGTTATACCACCGCGATTTACCTCAATTAGTGAAAGCACTAGGTGCTTCTAAAAAAACCGCCTTATTAAAAGGGCGTGCCAATTACTTATGTACCTACCGACTTAATCAGCATGTTGCGCATGTACCTACTGACGACTCCGACGTAATGCACCAACTAGCGATGGTGGCTAAGTTTGCCAGTGAAACGCAATCGGGCGATTTAGCCGATTGTATTGGTATAGAAGATGACGCGAAAGTACTGCCTTATGTAAATTCAACAGCCGATAATTGCTTAGGTAAAGAGTGTCCAGATTTTGAAAGCTGTTATATACGCAAAGCACGTTTAACTGCGGCCGATGCCGACGTAGTTGTGATTAACCATCATTTATTTTTTGCCGACATGGCCGTAAAAGAAAGTGGCTTTGCTGAGCTTATGCCAAAAGCTGACGCGTATATATTTGATGAAGCCCATCAGTTAAGCGAAATTGCCAGTGATTATTTTGGTGAGAGTATTAGTACTAAAAAGCTGGTGGATTTAATTAATGATTTACGTGCTATTTATAGAGCCGAAATTCCCGATATGCTGCAGCTAGGTAAAAGCTTAAATAAGCTTGAAACAAGCGTTGCTGATTTACGATTACAGTTTGGTGTTGATGGCAGTAGAGGCGATTGGCGAGAAAAGTTAAGTGATAAACAAATATGCGCGGCGCTTCACCGCGTCATTAGTGATTTAGATTTTGTTTATCAAGTACTTAAACTTTGCCTAGATAGAAGCGACAAAATTGAGCATCCATTTGAACGTGCACTTGCGTTTAAAGGGCAGTTAGAGCGGGTTTTTGATACAGCTCAAACCGGTTTTAGTTACTGGTATGAAACAACGCGCCGTTATTTAACGATTAATATAACGCCATTAAATGTATCAGCTAAATTTGCTCAAATGATGCAAGATACGGGCGCAGGCTTTGTATTTACTTCAGCAACACTTTCGGTCGACAACAAACTAGAGCACTTTAATGCAAGCCTTGGTTTAAAACCAAAGCAAAGCATGATGGTAGATAGCCCATTTGATTACCCTAATCAGGCGTTGCTGTGTTTACCGCGTTACTTACCTGAATCGCACGCTGATAATATGCCCCATGCAATTGTAAAATTAACACTTGAGCTTATAAAGTCAGCGCAAGGGCGTTGTTTTGTGTTATTTACGAGCTATCGAATGATGCACTTAGTTGCCGAAGGGCTCACCACACAAATAGACTACCCAGTTTATATGCAGGGGCAAATGTCTAAGCGTATTATTTTAGAGAAATTTACTCGCCATGGTAATGCTGTATTACTGGGCACGGCTTCATTTTGGGAAGGCGTTGATGTACGCGGCAGCACATTAAGCTGTGTTATTATAGACAAATTGCCATTTGCAGCCCCTGACGATCCATTGCTTCAAGCTAAAATGCAAGATTGCCAAATGCAGGGAAAAGACCCTTTTTCACACATACAATTACCGCAGGCTGTTATTGCGCTAAAACAAGGTGTAGGGCGTTTAATTCGAGATAGTAAAGACAAAGGCGTACTTGTAATATGCGATAATCGCTTAGTTACACGCCAATATGGCCAAGTATTTTTAAAAAGCTTACCGCCGATGCGCCGCACGCGAAGCTTAGAAGATGCCAATACATTTTTAAAACAAATTAATTAGAGTAATAAAATGATCAAAAGTAATATTCTTGCCCTTGATGCTTCAACTGAAGCACTTTCAATTGTTTTACATTTTCAGGGCCAAACATTTCATCATTTTGAAGAATGTCCGCAGCAACATAGCCAAAAAATACTTCCACTTGTGGATGAGCTATTAACTAAAGCAAATTGTAAATTAAAAGACTTAGATGTCATTGGTTTTGGGCAAGGCCCGGGCAGTTTTACTGGTGTGCGTATTAGTGTAGCAATAGCGCAAGGTTTAGCGTATTCAACTAATTTGCCACTTGTAGGTGTGTCTACTTTGGCTATTATGGCGCAACAAGCGTTTGAACAAAACGGTAGTGTGAGTGTTTATCCAAGCATAGATGCGCGTATGGGGGAGATATACTTTGCACATTACCAAGCGCAAAATAATCTAATGCTTTTAGTTAACCAAGAATGCGTTATAAAACCTGATTTACTAAACAATGATTATATAGCGACCAATGAGCCATCTGTAGCGGTAGGCACGGGCTTTAAAACCTATCCTGATGCGCTTAATGACTTTGAAAACGTGACAATTAATACTGATATTACATTGCCTGATGCGCGTTATATGTTAGCGCATGTTGAAGCCGCGTTTTTAGCGGGTGACGTTGTAAAAGCGAGTGACGCTCAACCTAAATATGTGCGCGATACGGTAACGTGGAAAAAGCTACCAGGACGTGAGTAATCATATTATTTGCAAATTGGTTGTTTTTAAATCATAATTTTATGCGATATTAAGGTTGGAGACGCGTAATGACGCTGCCTATTGGTTCAGGTTTTTTTACCGGAGATATTCCGGGTAGGGTTAGCCCTACTAAAGTTGTTACTAATAAACCACAGAGTTTATTAGACCAGCCGGCTGCTCAAAAAACGAATACCGATTATGTAAAAAGCAGTGTCGAGGGCGTCGAACTGGCTAATCAACTGTTTAAAAGCAGTGCTAAAAGCAATGAATACAGCCAAACAATTTACGACCAACCGACAGCTCAAGTAAGCAAAGCGATTTCTACTTATACTGAATTTGCAAATTTAGAACGCAGAGCCGAAGTACAAAATTTAATAGGCGTTGATATATACGCTTAAAGCTCATTCAAACGTTTAGATAAATACAGTGATAAAATTTAATAAAAAGCCCGAACATGTGTTCGGGCTTTTTGTGTTAAAAACGAGGTGAAATTATACCAATTCGCTTAATTAAGTGATCTATTTTGAGGGAAGAAAATCGTGTCGATAACAAGGCAAAAATTTCGTTATTTAGT